>DASYVA010000052.1 GCA_036000645.1 Candidatus Methylomirabilis sp. | reverse complement strand
CTGGGGCAGCGGCACGCCCAGCCGGTCCTGTTCCCGGTTGGCGATCTCCAGGAAGACACCGACTTTCTGGTTCGAGATGGGCGTCCCCCACTGGCTCCGGTAGTACTGGCTGGCGCCGTAGTAGCGGAGTTCCTTCTTGATCGGGATCCCTGCCACGCTGAGGAGGCTGATCTGCTTCGTCTGGTTCTGCTTGACCGTGGTGCGGCCGTCCAGGGAGTAGAGGTGGTACTCGAAGAACGCCTCCTGCTGAAACTGTCGGGAGGGCTCCGCGGCCGCGCCCTTGGCGGCGTACTCCAGCGCGTCGCGCATCTGGCGCTGCGTCGCGGCCCGGTGGATGTCGCCGGCCACCAGCTTCAGGGCGGCGTCGGGATAGGTCGCCCCGCTCTTGTTGTCGATGGTGACCCACCCCGACAGGTCGCCCCCGTCGTCGCGGGCGTTCAGGACCACCACGTAGTCGGCCTTCCAGGTGAGGCCTCCCGTGAGGTACGAGGCCTCCACGCGCTGGGGCTGCCGCGCGCGGTTCTGGAGGAGCCAGACCAGGGTGGGCTTCGGGATCAGGTTCTCCGGGATCTCGGGGAGAATGACGCGGCCATGGTGGCCCAGGTGGATCTGACCGTTGATCCGGTAGATCGGCCCTCCGCTCACGCTCAGGAGCACGGCATCAATCAGGGCGCCGTCCCCGACCATGAGCTTCACCGTCTTCCCCACGAACTTGTCGAGGAGCTTCTGCGGGTTCAGCAGGTCGTACTCGTAGTTTTGCTCGAGGATGCGCAGGCCCCCGGCGTCGGTTAGAGACTTGAAGTGGACGGTTGTCGGGTCGATCTGGGCGGCCACGTCGGTGAACTTGACCTCGTGCGTCCCGGGGGGGAGGTGGAGCTCCCGGACGTCCTTCACCAGGCCCAGGTTCCCGTTGTAGATCGTGAGGGCGACCTCCTTCTGGTGCTCCTCCGTGACGGCGGCGGCGCGGGCCGCGGGGGCGGCCGGGCTCGCGCCGCCGGCGAGCAGGAGCGGGCCGAGTCCCAGCCCAGCAATGATAACCAGTCCCATGATCCTCCGCATCGCTATCCTCCTCCGGCGCTGACGGCCGGGCGATCGGTTCGTCGGAGGGTCAGACAGCGACGGGCGGGAAAAGTTCCCTGCGTTTCCGGGATGCTTCAGGGGCAGCGCGCGGCGAGGGTGTCGCGGGCGGGATTGGCCTCGGCCGCGTCCGGGTAGCGGCGGAGCGCCTCCCGGAGGAGCCCGCAGCCGGCCGGGTCGCCGAGGGCGAGCCGGGCCTCGCCGCGCCGGAAGGCGGCGCGGGGCAGGAACGGGCTATCGGGGTAGTGCCGGGCCAGCGCCTCGTACTCGGCGGCGGCTTCCGCGTAGCGTTGCCGGGCGAAGTAGGTGTCGGCCAGCCGGAGCCGCGCGTCGGGGACGCGGGCGTCACGCGGATGCTGCGCGATGAAGGCGCGGTACTCGGCGATCGCCCGGTCGTGCTCCTGGCGGGCCGAATCCCTGAGTGCAGCCGCATACAGTTCGTCCGCCGACCCGGTCGGGGCCTGTCGCACCGCGCGCTCCTTCGGTGCTTCTGAAGGGGCGGCGCCCGTCGTGTAGGGCTTGGCCTCCTCGCGCGCTGTTGAGGGCGCCTGCTCCGGTTCGGCTCGCGGCGGGGCAGGGAGCGCCTGCCGCTCGGCCTGCTCGGTCTTCGGGGCGTCGGCGCGGCCGATCTCCTGGGCCTCCCTGCTGCGGCTCGGGGGGGACTCCGCCTCCCGGCGCACCTCGGACGATTGCTGGTAGATGAGCAGGCCCGCGAACGCCGCCAGGAAAAGGGCCAGGGCCTGGATGGGGACCTTCACGTGCAGCGGCAAGAAGAGCCACTCGGCGAGACGCCGCCACCCGGACGGGGGCACGATCCGCTGCCGGACCCGCGCAGCGAACCCCGGGGAGGGCTCGGCGGTCCCGAGGGACGTGACCGCCTGCACCGCCCGCTGGAAGGCGGTCCATTCCCCCCGGCAGGCCGCGCACTCCTCCAGATGCCGGGTGAGGGCGGCCAAGGCCGCGCCGGCCATGGTCCTGTCGTAGAGGTCGGAGAAAGCCTCGCGGGCCTCGTCGCACGTCATCCGTCGCTCCCGTCAGAGCTGCGGGCAGAGCCGCGCCTTCATCGCCAGGCGTGCGCGGTGCAGGCGCGACCGGACGGTCCCCGGCTCCAGCCCCAGCGTCCGGGTGATTTCTTCATACGACAACCCCTGGATGTCCCGCAGGACCAGGATGAGCCGGTGGTCCTCGGGGAGGTGCGCCAGCTCGGCCTGGACGGTCCGCGAGAGGTCCGCCCGCTCCAGCAGCAGGTCGGCCCGCGGTGCCCCGTCGGGGATGCGGTCCACGGCAGCCCGGGAGTCATCTTCGTGGGCCGCCCGGCCCCGCCCGAATGCCCCTCCCCGGCGGCTCCGGGCCTGGAGGTAGCTCAGGCAGTGGTGGCTGGCGATGGCGTAGAGCCAGGTGGAGAAGCGGGAGGCGCCCTTGAACCCCCCGAGGCCCCGGTAGGCTTTGAGGAAGACCTCCTGTGCCATATCCTCGGCTTCTGCTCGGTCCCCTATCATCCGCAAGGCCAGCGTGAAGACCCATCCCTGATAGCGGCGGACGAGCGCCTCGAAGGCTCCGGCGTCCCCCGCCCGCGCCCGCTGCACCAGGTCCCGCTCTTCCTCCACGGCAGCCGCGGCCGGCGGCGCCGCGGGCACCCCGGCCCGCTGCATGCTCACTGAGACCTCTCCGCCGCCGGAAAAGTTCCGGCTCTTCCCACCGCTGATGTCGCGAGACCGCGTCACCCCTCGGTCTCCGAACCCAGGAAGGCCGTTTCGAGGGGAACTGCCAACCGCCGCGGGCCGAGGCCGACCATCTGATCGCCCCGGTATAGGACGACCGAGAGCCGGATCCGCTTTCCAAGAGCCTGCTCGCAAACCTCTAGCCCGGCGAGGTCCCCCTTCTCCACCCGGGTGGCCGTTTTCACTTCGACCGCGACCATTTCCTCCCCCCGGGCCAGGAGGAAGTCCACTTCGTGGCCGGTGTGCGTGCGCCAGAAGTAGAGCCGGTAGTCATCCTCCTGGCACGCGATCCACTTGGCCAGCTCGTTGGCCACCCAGGTCTCCGCGAGCGCGCCCGCGCGCCCCTGCTGCTGCAGCGCGGCCCAATCCCTCGAGCCGCTGAGGTGGCACGCCAAGCCCGTGTCAGTGAAGTAGAGCTTGGGGGTCTTGACCAGGCGGAGGCCCACGTTGGTGTGGTAGGCCGGGACCAGGGAGACCTGGTAGGTGAGGGCGAGCAGGTCCAGGTACCTCCGGACCGTCATCTGCGACAGTCCGAGTTCCCTGGAGAAGCCTGCCACGTTGAGCATCTGCCCGGTGCGGACGGCCGCGAGAACCAGCAGTCGGCCAAAGTCCGTCACGTACTGGATGTTCGCGAGGTCCCGGAGGTCCCGTTCCAGGTAGGTCTGGCGATAACTGTCGAACCACCGCCGGCGGCTGGCCGCCGACTGCATGAGGCTCGCCGGCGGATACCCCCCCCGCAGGACGGCATCCGTGAGGTTGGCTCTGGGTGGCCGCCGTCCGCGGGCTTTCTTCTTGACGATGGCCTGGGCATCCTTCGTCTCGAACAGGTCGCCGAAGAAGGATGGCGCCGCCAGCCCGGTCCGCTCCGCCCAGGAGAAGGGGAGGAGCCGTAGGAGGGCCATGCGTCCCGCCAGGGATTCGCTGACGGTCCGGAGGGCCAGCGGGTTAGCCGAGCCGGTCAGCAGGAACTGCCCGTTCTTACGGTCGCGGTCCACCCGACGCTTGATCGCGCGGAGGAGGTCGGGGGCGCGCTGGGCCTCGTCAATGATGAGGGGGGTGGGGTTGGCCGCCAGGAACGCTTCGGGATCGGTCAGGGCGGCGTCCAGCACCGTCCGGTCGTCGAGCGTGAGGTACGTCACCTGCCAGTCCGGTGTTACGAGGGCCTGGACAAGCGTAGACTTTCCCACCTGCCTGGCCCCGGTGATGAGCACCACCGGGAAATCCGCCAGGGATCGCTCCACCAGGGGCTGGAGATGCCGCCTCAGCATGGTGGAAATTCTACCAGATGGTGGTGGATTTTCAACAGGTTTCTGGCCCCTGATCGGCAGGCGTGAGACGAATCCCCCCGGGCCAACCAGGGATCAGGCCAGGGCGGACGTTCCGTCGTTTGGCTTCCTGCCTGGCGGTAGCCGAGGGGCGGGTCAGCCGCGAGTCAAGGAACGTGGGCCAGAAGTCCAGAGGCGATCGGATAGCCCGGCGCCGTTTCGCCTTGACAACCTCGCGTATTTTGTATACATACGGCGCCATCCGCGACCGGAGATCCTCCTGCGTCTGAGGGCCAGCCCATGCCCGCACCGCTTCCCCGCCCCCTCGAGCACCCGAACCTCCCCCTCCGGGCCTACCAGATCATCAAGGGCTGGATCGTGAGCCAGGAGCTCGGCCCGGGGGTGAAACTTCACGAGGACGTCCTGGCGGGCCGCCTGGGGGTAAGCCGGACCCCGATCCGGGAGGCCCTCTCCCGGCTGGCGCAGGAGGGCCTCGTGACCATGGTTCCGCGCCGGGGGACCTTCGTGGTGGATCTGACCCGGGAGGACATCACCGAGCTCTATGAGGTCCGCGAGGCAACCGAGGGGATGGCGGCGCACCTGGCGGCGCGGCGCCGCACGTCCGAGCAGCTCCGACAGATGCAAGCGGTATTTGCCCCCTTCCAACACGGCGTCACCCCGGCCGACCTGACGGCCTACAGCCAGGCCGACCTGCTCTTCCACGACCTCCTCATCCGGGCGGCCGGGAACCGGAGCCTGCAGCAGGTGGCCGGCTCCCTCAATGACCGGATCCAGATGCTCCGCCTGCGCTCCGTGGTCTTGCCGGGCCGCGTGAGCCGCTCCCTGGCGGAGCACCGGCAAATCCTCGAGGCGCTGGCGGCCGCCGACGCGGAGGCGGCCGAGGCGGCCGTCCGGGAGCACATCCGGAACGTCCGGGACGATGTCCTAGGGGCCCTCGCTGCCGGGCTCCTCCAGGCCGGGTCCCGGGCGGGCGGCAGGGACGGGAGCGGGGCGGGCCAGGGGGGGACATGATGTACGGCTACGGCGGCCGGATCCTGACGGTGGACCTCACGTCCGGGGAGAGCCGGATCGAGGGGATCAGCGAGCCCTTCGCCCGGGCCTTGCTGGGGGGCAACGGGTTCGCCGTCCGGCTGCTCTACGATCGGGTCGGCCCTGCCGTGGAGCCGCTGAGCCCCGAGAACGCCGTTGTCTTTGCGGTAGGCCCGATCACGGACACGACCGTGGTCGGCAACAGCCGCTGCTGCCTCGGGACCAAGTCCCCCCTGACCGGTCTCTTCTTCGACTCCACCTTTGGCGGCCAGTTCCCCTGTACCTTCAAGCGGACGGGTTTCGACGCGCTGGTCCTGACGGGGAAGGCGGCCCGCCCGGTCTACCTCCTCGTGGAGGAGTCCGGCCTCACCATCAAGCCGGCCGGCGGCCTCTGGGGGAAGACGACGGGCGACACCATCCAGGGCGTCCAGGAGCGCGAGGGGGCCGATGCGGACGTCCTGGCCATCGGCCCGGCCGGGGAGCGGCTCGTCCGCTTCGCCTGCTGCTGCCACTACTGGAAGAACCGGGAGGCGATCGCCGGCCGGGGGGGAATGGGGGCTGTCCTCGGGAGCAAGCAGGTGAAAGCGGTGGCGGTCCGGGGAAAGCGCAAGACCGAGGTGGCCGCCCCCGCGGCACTCAAGACGGTCGTCGATGCCACCCGCGAGGATCTGAAGAAGGGGACCCACGGCCTCAAGCTGTACGGTACGCCCGTCCTGGTCAACCCCATCAACGCGCTCGGCGGCCTGGGCTGGCGGAACATGCAGGGCGAGGTCGTGCCTGACGCGGACAAGATCAGCGGGGAGACCTACAAGGAGCACTTCTGGGCCCGGGACACGACCTGCCTGAAGTGCTCCGTGGCCTGCGGCAAGACCTTCGACGTCAAGGACGGGGAATGGACCGGGCTCCGCTGGAAGCTCCCCGAGTTCGAGACCATCTTCGCCCTCGGGAGCCTGAACGCCCACGTGGACGCCGCCGCCCTCGTGAAGGGGGAGGAGCTCTGCGACCAGCTCGGCCTGGACACCATCTCGATGGGGGTGACCATCGCCTTCGCCAACGAGGCCTTCGAGCGGGGGCTCCTGACGGAGCGGGAGACGGGGATGCCCCTCCGCTTCGGCGATCCGCACGTGGTCCTGCGCCTCATCGAGATGACGGGCACCCGCTCCGGGTTCGGGGACTGGCTGGCCGAGGGGTCGGAGCGGCTGGCGGCCCGCCTGGGGTACCACCGCACCCGGGAGTTCCTCTACACGGCGAAGGGGCTGGAGGTGCCGGCCCACTCGCCCCGCGCCCTCAAGGGGATGGCCATCGGGTATGCTACCTCGACGCGGGGCGGGAGCCACCACGACGTCCGGCCCACCCCCCAGTACACCAAGGCGGTGGACCGGCTGACCACCGCGGATAAGCCGGCCTTCGCCTGCCGGAGCCAGAACTTCACCGCCGTGGGGGATTCGCTGGTCCTGTGCCGGTTCACGGCGGAGCGGGGGCTCGGCCTCTTCCTCAACGAGAACTACCGGGCGATCATCGCCGCCGTCACCGGGTGGGACTGCTCCCTCGAGGAGGTCGAAGCGATGGGGGAGCGGATCTACACGCTCGAGCGGGCCTTCAACTGCCGGGAGGGGGCGCGCCGCAAGGACGACGCGCTCCCCTACCGGGTCCAGCACGTCCCGATCCCGGAGGGGCCCTCGAAGGGCATGCACTGTCCGCCCGAGGAGCTGGAGCCCCTCCTCGCCGAGTACTACCGGCTGCGGGGCTGGGACGGTGAGGGGGTCCCGACGCTCGAGACCCTGAGCCGCCTCGAACTCGATCTCGCCATCGCCCCCTAGGGCAGGGACGCCCCCGGCGGGGGAACGTCCGGGACGGGGAAGCCAGGGAGACCGAGATGAGTCGAATGCGGCGGCGGATGGGAGGCGAGAAGACACGGCTGGCCCAGTCGCTCGGGCGGGGGCTGCACATCCTGGAGGCCTTCACCCGGGAAGCGCCCGAGCTGGGCGTGACCGAGCTCGGGTTGCGCCTGGGGCTGGCCAAGAGCACGGTGCACCGCCTCCTGGCCACCCTCCAGGCCCGGGGGTACGTTCGGAAGAACCTCCGATCCGGGAAGTACCGCCTCGGGACCCGGGCCTGGGAGGTCGGCTGCATCGCCGCGGGCCAGCTTGGCCACCGGGAGGCGAGTCGCGCCTCCTTGGAGCGCCTGGCCCGCGAGGCGGCGGAGACGGCCCACCTCGCCATCCTGGATGGGGCCGAGGTGGTCTACCTCGACCGCGTGGAGGGGACGGTCCCCGCCCACGCCGAGGCTCCGTTGGGGGGCCGCGTCCCGGCCCACGCCGTCTCCGCCGGGAGGGCCCTCCTGGCCTTCCTGGACCCGGAAGGCCTTCGGAAGGTCCTCGCTCGGGGCCTTCGGCGCTTCACCCCGGCAACGATCGCCGATGAGGTGAAGCTGCGGGAGGAGCTGGAGGCGGTCCGGGGGACCGGGTACGCCGTGGCGATCGGGGAGTGGCGGGCTGAGGTGGGCAGCATCTCCGCCCCGGTCCGGGACGGCAGCGGCGAGGCTACCCTGGCGGTCGGCGTCAGCGCCGCAACGACGGCGCTTCTGCCGGAGCGGATCGAGGCTCTTGCCGCGCTCGTCCGGGCGGCTGCCGGTCGGCTCTCCCGCGAGCTGGGCTTCCCCGGCAACGTCCCGGCCGGCGCGGGACCTGAGTCCGCGGGTGGCCCCGCTCGGGCCTGACGCCGGAGTCGTCCCGCGTTCCCCCTCGGGAAGTCCTCGGCCCATCGATTCCGACTCCGGAGCGCACGCCAGAAGGCGCCCGGGAGCCCCCGGGTTGAGCCGCGGGACGCGCCCCATGCCGAACTACGGCTTCGCCATCGACGTCCGGAAGTGCATCGGCTGCCACGCCTGTACCGTCGCGTGCAAGGCCGAGCACGAGATCCCCATCGGGGTCTGGCGCTGCTGGGTCAAGACGGTCGAGAAGGGGACCTTCCCCGAGACCCGGCGCTTCTTCCTCCCGGTCCTCTGCAACCAGTGCGAGGCGGCCCCCTGTGCCCGGATCTGCCCCACGGGCGCCCTCTTCTTCCGCCCCGACGGGATCGTGGACCTGGATGGGGACCGGTGCATCGGCTGTCGGGCCTGCATGGCCGCGTGCCCCTATTCCCAGATTTTCATCGACCCGAACACCCACACGGCCGAGAAGTGCAACTTCTGCGCGAACCGGGTGGACCGGGGGCTGCAACCGGCCTGCGTCGTGGTCTGCCCGACCGAGTGCCGGATCTTCGGCGACCTGGACGACCCGGACAGCCAGCTGAGCCGGCTGCTCGAGCGGGAGGCCACGACGGTCCGGAAGCCGGAGAAGGGGACCCGTCCCAAGATCTGGTACGTGGAGGCGGAGGAGAGCGCCATCACGCCGCTCGCCGCCACCCGCCCGCCGCTCTACCGAGAGGGAGAGGTGGGCGTGAGCCTGCTCGCCCTGGCCCGCGGGAACGGGGGGGGCGGGCAGCGGGAGCTCCCGCCGCGCGGGCCGATGGGGCAGGGGGATGCCTCGGTTCCCCAACCCCAAGGCGTGGCCCCGAAGGTGGACTACGATGTCTTTCACCGGATGCCCTGGGGGAAGGACGTGGCAGCCTACCTCCTGACCAAGGGGATCAGCACCGGGGCCTTCCTCGTTTCGCTCCTCTTGTGGCGCTTCGGCAGCGGTCCCGAGGCGCTCAGCCTCTGGGCCGGGCCGGGCCTGGGCCTCGCCTTCCTCCTGGTGACCGCGGGGATCCTGGTCTACGACCTGGAGCGGCCGGCGCGCTTCCTCTATATCCTGCTGAAGCCGAACTTCTCCTCGTGGCTCACCCTGGGCTCCTTCTGTCTGCTGGGGTATGGAGGGGTCGCGACCCTCTGGCTCGCCGCCGTCCTCACCGGCCAACTGGCGTGGCTCGACCTGCTGCTCTGGCCCGCCGTGGCGCTCGCCTTCCTCTCGACGATCTACACCGCGTTCCTCTTCGCGCAGGCCGAGGCCCGGGACCTCTGGCAGGGGCCGCACACGCTCCTGCACCTGCTGGCCCAGGCGGGGGCGGCGGGCGCGGGGGCCCTGCTCCTCGCCGGGTTCGCAGTGGGGGCGAGCCCGGCGGCGATCGGCACGCTCAGAGGAGTCCTGGGGATCGGCGTGGCGGTCCACCTCCTGGTTCTCTTGGCCGAGCACTGCGTCTCCCACCACCCCACGGCGGATGGGAAGATGGCCAGCCAGCTGATCGTGCGCGGGCCCTTCCGCCGCCTCTTCTGGGGGGGAGCCGTGCTGGCGGGAGGCTTCCTCCCGCTCCTGCTCCTGCTGCTCCCCGGCCCCGGCCCCGCGCTGGTAGCCGCGGCGGCCGCCCTGGCCGGCGCGCTCTGCTGGGAAGTCACCTGGGTCTATGCGGGTCAGGCCGTCCCCCTGGCCTGACGGAGGGCTCACCCCCATGGCGCTCGACCCGATCGCGAAGGTAGGGCGCGAGCTGGCCAAGTTCCCCCCGCCGGACCAGTGGGAGGACTGGGTCGAATACGAGTCCACCGCCTGGCCGAAGAAGGAGGAGCGGCACTACTGGATCGTCCCCAGCATCTGCTTCAACTGCGAGTCGGCCTGCGGGATCCTGGCCTACGTGGACAAGGCGGACTTCACGGTCCGGAAGATCGAGGGGAACCCCGTCCACCCGGGGAGCCGGGGGCGGCTGTGCGCCAAGGGAGCGGTGACCCCGAACCAGCTTCGCGACCCGGACCGCATCCTCTACCCGCTGAAGCGGGAGGGGCGCCGGGGGGAGGGGAAGTGGCGGCGGGTTTCCTGGGGCGAGGCGCTGGCCGAGATCGCCGCCCGGATGCGTCGCGCCTTCCAGGAGGGGCGGCGCCAGGAGGTGATGTACCACATCGGCCGGCCGGGGGAGGACGGCTACGTGATGCGGGTCCTCCAGGCCTGGGGGATCGACGGCCACAACAGCCACACCAACGTCTGCTCCTCCTCGGCCCGGCTGGGCTTCGCGCTCTGGAACGGGGATGATCGCCCCTCCCCCGACTTTGCCAACGCCGCCACGGTTCTTCTCCTGACGTCCCACCTGGAGACGGGCCACTACTTCAACCCCCACGCCCAGCGGATCATCGAGGCCCAGGGCCGGGGGGCCCGCCTCATCACCATCGATCCCCGCCTGAGCCACACCGCCAGCAAGGCCGACCTGTGGCTCCCCGCCTATTCGGGGACCGAGGGGGCCATCCTCCTGGCCATCGCCAGCCACCTCCTGGAGACGGGACGGTTCGACGCCGCATTCGTCCGGGACTGGGTGAACTGGCCCGAGTTCCTCGCCGCGGAGCACCCCGAGAAGCCCCGGACCTTCGAGACGTTCCTGGAGGTCCTGCGGGCGCTGTACCGGGAGTACACCTTCGAGTTCGCGGAGCGGGAGACGGGGGTGGCCGCGGATCTGATCCGGCAGGCGGCGGAGGCGGTCGCGGATGCGCGGGGCCGGCTCGCCACCTACAACTGGCGCGCGGCGGCCGCGGGGAACCTGTGGGGCTGGCAGATCACCCGCTGTCTCTACCTCCTGGTGGTCCTGACCGGCTCCGTCGGGACCGAGGGGGGGACCGGCCTGCACCGCTGGAACAAGTTCGTCCCCAAGCACCCGAACCCGGCACCCGCTCCCGCCTCCTGGAACGAGCTCACCTTCCCCCGGGAGTACCCTCTGGCGCACTACGAGATGTCCTTCCTCCTCCCCCACTTCCTGAAGGAGGGGCGCGGCCGGCTGGAGGTGTACTTCACCCGGGTCTTCAACCCGGTCTGGACCTACCCGGATGGCTTCACCTGGATGGAGGTCCTCGAGGATGAGGCCAAGGTCGGGTGCCACGTGGCCCTGACCCCCACGTGGAGCGAGACGGCCTGGTTCGCCGATTACGTCCTCCCCGTCGGCCTCGGGACCGAGCGCCACGACACGATGAGCCAGGAGACCCACGCGGCCCGGTGGATCGGATTTCGCCAGCCGGTGCAGCGGGTGGCGATGGAGAAGGCCGGGCGGACGGTGCGGTTCACCCACGAGGCGAACCCCGGGGAGGTGTGGGAGCACAATGAGTTCTGGATCGAGCTCTCCTGGCTGGTGGACCCGGACGGTGCCCTGGGGATCCGCCGGTACTTCGAGTCCCCCTACCGGCCGGGCGAGAAGATCACGGTGGAGGAGTACTACCGCTGGATGTTCGAGGAGGGGGTGCCCGGGCTGCCCGCGGCGGCGGCGCGGGAGGGGCTGACCCCGCTGGAGTACATGCGGAAGTACGGGGTCTTCACGGTGGAGGAGCGGGTCTACCGGCTGCACGAGCGCCCCGTCGCGCCAGCCTCCCTTCAGGGCAGCACGCCCGATCCCGAGACCGGCACCGTCCGGAAGGCGGGCCGGCCCGTCGGGGTGCTGGTGAACGGGAAGCCCTGCGTCGGCTTCGACACTCCCTCCCGCAAGCTGGAGTTCTGGAGCCGGACCCTGAAGGAGTGGCAGTGGCCGGAGCACGCCCTCCCCGACTACACCCGGAGCCACGTCTACTGGCGCGACCTAAAGCGGGGGGAGAACGAGTTCGATCTGATGCCCAACTTCCGCCTCCCCACGCTGATCCACACCCGCTCCGCCGTGAAGTGGCTCTACGAGATCTCCCACAACAACCCGGTCTGGATCCACACGCAGGACGCGGAGCGGCTCGGCGTCCAGACCGGGGACCTCGTCAAGGTCGAGACGCCGATCGGGTACTTCGTGGACCGGGTCTGGGTCACCGAGGGGATCCGGCCCGGGATCGTGGGCGTCTCCCACCATCTCGGCCGGTGGCGGCTCATGGAGGACCAGGGGCCGGCCCGCATCGCCTCGGCCCTGGTGGAGATCCGGCGGCCGGGGCCGGGCCAGTACCTGATGCGGCAGGTGCACGGGATCCGCCCCTTCCCGTCCGGCGACCCGGACACGGAGCGGGTCTTCTGGCGGGAGGCGGGCGTGAACCAGAACCTGACCTTCCCCGTTCAGCCGGATCCGGTCAGCGGGATGCACTGCTGGCACGTGAAGGTCCGCCTGACGCGGCCCGCCCCGGAGGATCGCTACGGCGATATCTTCGTGGACACGAACCGATCCTTCGCCCTCTACCGGGACTGGTTGCAGATGGCCCGGCGGGCTCCCGGTCCCGAACAGTTGCGCCGGCCCCTCTGGCTCGACCGGCCCGGGCGGCCGGTCGGGGAATGCTTCCTCCTGACGTGAGGCGGGGCGGAGGGCGCCCCCCGCTTTTGTCTTGTGGGGAGGCCGGGATTCTTTATACAGTGTGACCTCCAGGGGTTGGAGCGCTCCAGAGGCGGCCGCCATGCGGCGGCCGGCTGGCGGGCGCTCCACTCAGGGCAATATCGGGGGGTGCCGACCCGCCCCGGGTGGGGTGTGGGGGCCGCCTCGAGGGGAGCGCGTATGCGTCGCACGAAGATCGTCTGCACTCTGGGGCCCTCCAGCCGAACCGAGGGGGTCATCCGGGGTCTCATCCGCAAGGGAATGGACGTGGCCCGCCTCAACTTCGCGCACGGGACGCACGCGGACCACCGACGCCTCATCGAGCTGGTCCGGCGCCTCTCGCAGGAGGAGGGGAGACCCGTGGCGATCCTCCAGGACCTGGCCGGCCCGAAGATGCGGATCGGGGAGCTCGCCACGGAGTCCATCTACCTCAGGCCCGGGGACGTCCTCACCATCACGACCCGAAAGGTGGTGGGGACGTCGGAGGTCGTCTCCGTCGGGCACCCGGAGCTGTTGGAGCAGGTGGAGGTCGGAGACCCCCTCCTCCTCTCGGACGGGCGGCTCCGCCTGGAGGTGACCGCCAAGGGCCCGGAGGAGGTCCGCTGCCGGGTCATCGTGGGGGGGACGCTCTTCCCCCACAAGGGGGTGACGCTCCCCGCGGGCGGGCACAAGGTGAAGGCCCTGACCGAGAAGGACCGGGCCGACCTCGCCTTCGCCGTCCAGCAGGGGGTGGACTACCTGGGCGTCTCGTTCGTCCGGACGGCCGAGGACATCCGCCAGGCCAAGGCCCTGCTGCAGGAGGCCGGGGCGGAGATCCCGGTGGTCGCCAAGATCGAGAAGCGGGACGCCCTGGAGAACATCGAGGAGATCCTGGAGGCCACGGACAGCATCATGATCGCGCGGGGGGACCTGGGGGCGGAGATCCCGCTCGAGGAGGTCCCGCTGGCCCAGAAGCGGCTCATCGCCATGGCGAACGCCCTGGCGAAGCCGGCCATCACCGCCACGCAGATGCTCTCCTCCATGGTGGCGAGCCCGCGCCCCACCCGGGCGGAGGCCTCCGACGTGGCCAATGCGGTCCTGGACGGGACCGATGCCGTCATGCTGTCGGAAGAGAGCGCCACGGGGCGCCACCCGGTGGAGGCGGTGGCCGTGATGGCCCGCATCGCCGAGGCCGCCGAGCGGGCCCTGGAGGAAGAGGCCTGGACGGAGCGCCGGCGGTCCTCGCGCCAGGCCCGGACCGTCCACTTCGCCATCTGCGAGGCAGCCTGCCTGGTTGCCCAGGAGCTGAAGGCCAAGGCCATCGTCTGTCCCACCCGGACCGGGACGACGGCCCGGCTCATCGCCGGGCTCCGGCCCCGCCAGCCGATCCTGGCCGCGAGCCCCTCGGAGATGGTCGCCCGGCGCCTTGCGATGGTGTGGGGCGTCACGCCCATGGTCACCGACAAGCCCGGGGACATGGACGCCATGATGGCCCAGGCGAAGGAGGCGGCAGTGGCCTCCGGCCTCGTGCAGCCTGGGGACCGGTTCGTCATCACGGCGGGTCCCCCCACCGGGCCGCCGGGAACGACGAACCTCATCAAGGTGGACGTGGCCTGAGGCGAGATGCCATGCACCGGCGGGGGGTGCAGCTCCTGGATCTGCGCCTCGGCCTGGTGAGCAACAACGGCGAGCTCATCCGCAGGCCGGAGTACTTCACCGCCCAGGTCCAGCAGTCCCTCCTGACCGACTACCATGCCATCCAGGAGATCCCGTACGCGCCCGATCTGGACGCCGAGATCCTCGTCCTGGATGAGAAGGAGGCACCCCCTAGGCTCCTCCTGGGAGAGGACCGGGTAGTGGCCGTGGGCGACTTCACGGCCCTCGAGGCGAGCGTCCTGGACCGGCGCTACACGCTCTTCGGGAACCTGGGGTTCCTGTACCGGTACATCATCTACGCCCTGGAGAAGCATCACCGGACCTACACGTTCCACGCGAGCGCCATGCTGGACGAGGCCACCGGCGAGCTCTGGCTGATCCCCGGGGCGGCGGGGGCCGGCAAGACCTGCCTCCTCCTGGCCGGCCTGACGCGCGGGTTCACCGTCTTCAGCACCGAGATGACCCACCTCCGCATCGGCGACGGCGGCTACCGGTTCTTCAAGGGCTCCCTGTTCGATAACGTCCGCGTGGGAAATCTCACCCAGGACTTCCCGGAGGCGGCGGCCCGCCTCGGGGTGAGGCTCCCGAAGGTGGCGGACGTCTGGGCCACCAAGATCGCCCTGGACCTGGCGCCGGTCCAGACCGCCCGGGACACCCTGGAGAGCCCGCCGCTGCGCATCGTGCACCCCAAGGTGGAATCGGGGAGGACCAGCGCGGTCGTGACGGCCATCGAGCCGCGGGAGCGGCTGGTCAAGCTCCTCTTCGACAGCGCCACCGAGAAGCACGGGCAGACGGTCCTCCTCTACGAGTGCCTCCCCGTGCCCGCCCTGGACACGCCGGAGCTGGCCCGCCGCCGGCTGGAGGGGATGCGCGCCCTGGTGGACCGGGCCGAGATCCGGAGCGCCCGGGCGACCCTCTGTGGCCCGCGAAACTGCCTGGAGGGGCTCGCCTGATGCCGCGACCGCGCAGCAAGACCGGGACGGGCAAGGGGACGGCGATCCGGAAGGCCTGGGACGGGGTCTTCACGCTCCCGGTGAAGGAGCGGGTCGGCAAGCCTCGGGCCATCGGCTGGACGATGGTCATCGACAAGGGGCTCGGCCTGCACCAGACGGCCGACCTGATGGCGGCGGCGGCGGATGCCATTGACGTGGTGAAGCTCACCTTCGGCACCTCCGCCTTTTTCGAAGCCCCCCTCCTGAAGCGCAAGGTTGGCCTGATCACGGCAGCCGGGTGCTCCTGCATGCCGGGGGGGACCTTCCAGGAGGTCTGCGTGTGGCAGGGGACCTTCGACCGCTACCTGGCCCGCGCGGAGGCGCTGGGGTTCAACGCCATCGAGATCTCCGACGGCACCATCGCCATGGACGCGCGGACCCGGGAGGTGGTGGTCCGGAAAGGGGTGCGGGCCGGCTTCCGGGTGATCACGGAGGTGGGGAAGAAGGACCCCGAGGAAGCGCTCACGATGCAGACCCTGGCCGAGGAGGCGGAGCGGGACCTGGCCTCTGGGGCATTCATGGTCCTGGTGGAGGCCCGGGAGGCCGGGCGCGGCGTCGGCGTGATGGATGCGCACGGGATCCCGCTGGACGCCGAGATTGACGCCCTGGTGGCGGCCGTCCGGGATCCCTCCCGTCTCATCTGGGAGGCGCCGCTGGCGGCCCAGCAGCGGCATTTCGTCCTCCGGTTCGGGCCAAATGTGAGCCTCGGGAACGTCGCCCCCGAGGATGTGCTGGCGCTGGAGGCGCTCCGCTGCGGCCTCCGGGGGGAGACCCTGAAGCGGGCGTGGCGGGCCGACCCCGACTTCCGGCGGCGGTAGGGGTGCCGATACTCCCCATGATCCGCACGGGGGGCGGCAGGTCGAGCTGCTGATGGGGGGAGCCCGCGGCCGGATCGCCGGACGCGCGGGGGAGGGGGCGGGGGTGCCCCGAGGGAGGTGGCCATGGCGGTCCTGACCATTTCCCAGGAACTGGGGAGCGGTGGCACCGCGATCGCCGCGCGCGTGGCCGAGGCGTTACGCCTGCGCGTGGCAGACCGGGAGATCATCCTGAAGGCGGCTGCCGCCTACGGGATCCACGAGACCAAGCTGGAGGAGGTGGCCGACCAGGCGCCGACCCTCTGGGAGCGGATCGACGAAGAGAAGCGGCGGTACTCCGTCTACGTGCGCGAGGCCGTCTACGATCTGGCCCGGGAGGGTCAGGTCATCCTGGTGGGGCGGGGGGGGCAGGTGCTGTTCCGGGATGTCCCCCACGTCCTGAAAGTCCGGATCGTGGCGCCGCTCCCGGTCCGGGCCCGCCGGGTGGCGGAGCGGCAGAAGCTGGACCCGGAGGCCGCCCTCCGGATCGTGGAGCGGGATGACCGGGACCGGGCGGCCCGCATGCGCTACCTCTTCGACGTGGACTGGCGTGACCCGCGCCTCTACGACCTGGTCCTGAACACCGGCTATCTCTCTGCCGAGTCGGCGGCCGACGTCATCGTCGCGCTGGCCCGCAAGCCGGAGTTCACCATGACCCCCGAGTCGCTGGCTGCCCTGGCCGACCTCTTCCTCGCCAGCAGGGTGGAGGCCGCCTTGGCCTCGGACCCCCGCACGCGGGGCGCGGTCCTGAGCGCCTCCTGCCGGCAGGGGCGCATCCTGGTGAGCGGCGGCGTCTACAGCGAGACGAGTCGACAGGCGGTCGAGGAGATCGCGAGGGCCATCCCCGGGGTCAGCGCCGTCCAGACTGACCTGTACATCGAGCCCATCGCCTGGGGCCTCTCCTAGGTGCGCTTCGTCGTGATGGAGGGGCGCCGGTGCCCGCCCGAAGTCTGATCCCCCCCTTCGCCCACCGTCCCCTGGTCATCGGCCGGCGCGGCCTCGTGGCGGCGGGACACCCCCTCGCCGCCCTGGCCGGGATGCGGGTCCTCCTGGAGGGGGGAAACGCCGCCGACGCCGCGGCGGCGACCGCGTGGGCCATGGCGGTCGTCCGGCCCCACGCCAGCGGTCTCGGGGGGGACGCCTTCAGCCTCGTCTACTGGCGGCGGGAGGGGAAGGTCACGGCGCTGAACGCGAGCGGGCGGGCGCCGGGGGGAGCCACGGCCGAGGTCTTCCGCCGGCGCGGCTGGGAGCGGATCCCCGAGCGGGGCGTCCTGGCCTGCACGGTGCCGGGGGCGGTGGACGGATGGCTGGCGCTCGCCGAACGGCACGGGACGATGCCGAGGGAGCGCCTGATCGCTCCGGCCATCGAGCTGGCGGAAGAGGGGTTCGGGGTCAGCGACCGGTTCGCCGAGGACGTGGCGACCCACCGGAAGGTGCTGGCGAAGCAGCCGGAGGCGGCCGCCCTCTTCCTGCCGGGCGGCAGGCCGCTCGGCCGCGGGGAGCGGTTCCAGCAGCCCGGATTGGCCCGGGCCCTCCGTGCGGTGGCGGAGGGAGGACGGGACGCCTTCTACCGGGGTCCGGTGGCGAAGGCGATCGCCGCCTTCTGCCAGCGGGAGGGGGGACTGCTCACCGAGGCCGACTTCGCCGCGCACGTGAGCGACTGGGTGGAGCCCATCGAGTCCACCTACCGGGGCTGCCGGATTGTGGAGTTCCCCCCCAACACGCAGGGGATGGCCCTCCTGCTCGCCCTGAATATCCTGGAGGGGTTCGACCCGGGTCTGCTGACACGCGAGCCGGCGGAGTGGCTCCACCTCTGCATCGAAGCCAAGAAGCTCGCCCTGGCCGACCGGGACCGATACATCAGCGACCCCTCCCGGGTCGAGATCCCGCTCGCCGTGCTCCTCTCCAAGGCCTACGCCGCCGAGCGCCGGGCGAAGATCGACCGGGAGAAGGCGGCGCCGGAGGTGGAGAGCGGGGATGCCTGGCCGAAGGGGGAGGACACCACCTACCTCGCCGTGGCGGACGCCGATGGCAACCTCATCTCTCACATCCAGAGCATCTTTTCCTCGTTCGGCGCGGGGGTGGTGGCGGGGGAGACCGGGATCCTGCTGAATAACCGGCTGAAGGCGTTCACGCTCCGGGAGGAGCACGTCAACCGTCTGGAGCCGGGGAAGCGCACCATG
Source organism: Candidatus Methylomirabilis sp. (assembly GCA_036000645.1). Taxonomy (NCBI): domain Bacteria; phylum Methylomirabilota (SeqCode); class Methylomirabilia (SeqCode); order Methylomirabilales (SeqCode); family Methylomirabilaceae (SeqCode); genus Methylomirabilis (SeqCode); species Methylomirabilis sp. (SeqCode). The sequence continues at coordinate 2,885 of DASYVA010000052.1, read as the reverse complement.
CACACCCTGAACCCGGTCCTGGTCTTTCGGGGGGCGGCCCCCGTCCTGGCGGCTGGATCCCCCGGCGCCGAGGGGCAGGTTCAGATCCTGATCCAGGTTCTTACGGCCTTCCTGCATGGGGAGGCCGACCTGCAGCGGGTCATCGAGGCGCCCCGCTGGCGCAACGACGCGGGGGTCGAGCTCCTGGCGGAATCTCGGATGTCGCGCGCCGTCCTCTCCGCCCTCGCCGCCAAGGGGCACCGGGTCCGGCGGGTGGGTCCCTGGTCCCAGACGATGGGGGGGGTCCAAGGGATTCAGGTGGACGCGGCGGCAGGACTCTACTACGGCGGCGCGGACCCCCGGCGCGAAGGGTACGCCATCGGCTGGTAGCGGGGTCGGTCCGCCGGAGGTCCCGATGCGGGTTCGGCGCAGCCTCCTCTTCATCCCGGGAAGCGACGAGCGGAAGCTGGCCAAGAGCCGGGCGCTCACCCCCGATGCGTTCATCCTTGACCTGGAGGACGGGGTCGCGCTCGACCGGAAAGACGAGGCGCGGCAGCGGGTCGCGAGCTACCTCCGGGAGGTTTCCCCCGGAGGAGCCGAGCGAGCCGTCCGGTTGAATGGTCTGCACTCCCGCTTCTTCGCCGATGACGTCCGGGCCATCGCCCCGGCCCGACCAGACGCGCTCGTCCTTCCCAAGGTGGAGTCGCCGGAGGCGGTGGCCGCGATCGAGGCGGGCGTGGGGGCAGCGGAGCGCGCGGCCGGGGTGCCGGCCCCCGGCCCTCCCCTGCTCCTCTTCATCGAGTCGGCGCGGGGCCTGGCGGCCGCCGCGGCCATCGCCCGCGCCAGCCGCCGCGTCGAGGCCCTCATCCTGGGGCACGCTGATTTCTGCAAGGACCTCGGGGTCCGCCAGGCCCGGGCCGCGGAGGGAATCCTCCTGCACATCCGCTGCGCCCTGGTCCTGGCCGCCCGGGCGGCGGGGATCGACGCGATCGATACCATCTACGAGGCGCTGGGGGATCTCGAGGGGCTGCGAGCGGAGGCGGAGCAGGCGGCCGCCCTGGGGTTCGCGGGGAAGCTGGCGCTGCACCCGGCGCAGGTGGAGCCAATCCAGGCCGCCTTCACGCCGAGTCCGGAGGAGATAGCCTACGCCCGGCGCGTGGTCGAGGGGTTCGAGGCAGCGCAAGCCGCGGGCAGGGGGGTGTTCACTCTGGAGGGCCGGATGATTGACGAGCCCTTCGTCGAGGTGGAGCGGCGTCTGCTGGCCCGGGCCCGGCAGGCCGGGCTGGCGTGAGGGCGGGCCGGCCGGCCCGCGTCAGGAGCCGGCCAGCGCCTTCTCGATCGCGGCCTTGTCGAAGCCGTGGATCCGCTGCCCGTCGATGATCGTGACGGGAATGCTGTTGTAGCCCATCTTCCGCAGCTCGTTCAGCGCCGCGGCGTCTTCCCGGACGTTCTTATCGGTGAAGGGGATCTTCTTCTGTGAAAGCAACTCTTTCACCTGGTGGCAGGCCCCTCACCCGGTTGCGCTGTACACGATAACGCTCTTGGCCATCCGGTTGCCTCCGTGAGCTGTTGAGGCGAATCGACCTTTCAGATGCTGGCGGGTGGACCGTGGGTGCACCCGCTCTTCGGGCCGCTGGCCGCCGCCCCGTCGGGGCGAGGCCGCCGCCACCCTAGCCGAGGGGGGGCGGCGCGTCAAGGCTTCGAGCCCATTTCTCCTTGACTTTTCAGGGGCTCGGGTCTAGAAATAATTCCCGCTCTTTCGACAATCTGGGGCTGTGGCGCAGTTGGGAGCGCGCGTGACTGGCAGTCACGAGGCCACGGGTTCGAATCCCGTCAGCTCCACCAGCTTCTCGCTTGCGCGGGAGTTGCATCGCCGTGCTGCGGTCTGCTGCCAAGTGAGCTCTCCCAACTTCCCGCCACTGCCGCCGTCGGCCGCGAATAACGCCTTGGGAGCATCGCTCCTGCTCCCTGCCTAATTCCCCCAGCAGCTTCTCCCCGGCGCTCCGTCCCCCCCTGGCCGTCTGGTACGTAGGCTCCCCTCGCCGAGACCTTTCGCCCCGCGCTCGTCCTCCGACTGGGCGACCGGGGAACGCCAGGGCGCTCCGGTTGATCCTCCTGCCCACCTCGGTTCCTGCGCCTTCGCGGGCCCCCAGGGGATCCTGCCGAGGAAGGCCACGCATTCGCCCCACTTCGGACCACCCAGAACGCCACAACCGGCTGTTTGGGGGACTCCTGTATGGCGTCGGGGTACGGCCACGGCCATACAGGCACCTCTCGCCGCTCCCTTCGGCATCGCCTATGCAGCCGCGTGCACACAAGAGGACCCGCTATTCACACCGGGACAGTTCCCAGGCTGGCGCGCCCCTGGGCGGGGTGCTGGCACCCGAGGAACGGAATGTGCGGTCGCGCCGGCCAGCAAGCCCCGGAAAGTCTGCTCACACGACAAACTGAATGGCCATTATCCATCAAGCAGGGAGAGTGACCATGAAAGGGCGAGGTGCCGTGATAGCTCTGCGCGGAAGTCTCCGGGGGACGCTGACGGCGGCGGCCGCCCTCCTGGCAGTGCCGTGCTGGCTCGGGGGCGCGGGGAGTGCCGAAGCCGTCGAGGCCGTCTATTGGGTGGACGGGGCAAACCCGGCCTGACCCAGGTCCTGGCACGGAGGTCGACCCATACTGCCATATTCAGGCGGCGGCCAATGCCCATAGCGGGCCGGAGGTCACGATCAAGGTGAAGCCGGCTACCTACGCGGAGCGGGTGAACGTGCCGGGCAATGGCGCTGCAAACCAACCCTACAAGTTTGTCGCCGCTGGGACTGGGGTCATCGTGACGGGGGCTGGCGGGGCAGAGGCGTTCTTCGTGCCCTGGAACCGGTCCTATGTCACCATTGAGGGTTTCACCATCACCG
>DASYVA010000051.1 GCA_036000645.1 Candidatus Methylomirabilis sp. | reverse complement strand
CCAGCATGTACATCACCACCACGACCCGGAGATAGAAGAAGACCGAGACCACGCTGCAGAGGACCCCCAGGATGGCGAGCCCATAGTAGCCGGCCTCCACCGCGGCGCTGAAGACGTAGAACTTCGCCATGAACCCGGCGGTGGGGGGCAGGCCCGCCAGGGAGAACATGAAGATCGCCATGCTCAGGGCGAACAGCGGCCGCCGGTAGCCCATCCCGGCCCAGGCCTCCAGGGTCAGGTTCTCCTCCCCTCGCTGGCCGAGAGCGATCAGGACGGCGAAGGCCCCCACGGTCATGAAGGCGTAGGCCAGGAGGTAGAACAGGAGCCCCGCCGTCCCGAGGGGGCTGCCGGCGACCAGGGCCACCAGGAGGTACCCGGCATGGGCGATGCCGCTGTACGCCAGCATCCGCTTCAGGTTGCGCTGGGCGATGGCCGCCACATTTCCGGCGCCCATCGTGAGGGCGGCCAGGACCCACAGAACCTCCGGCCAGGCCTGCTCCAGGCTCGCCACCGCCACCGGGGTCACGCGGAGGAAGCCGGCGAAGGCGGCCGCCTTGGTCCCGGCGATCATGAAGGCGGTGACGGAGGTGGGGGCGCCCTCGTAGACATCCGGGGCCCACATGTGGAACGGGACCGCCGCCACCTTGAAGGCCAGGCCGACCAGGATGAGGCCCACCCCGACCGCCGGGAGCGGGCCGGAATCGGGCCGGCCGACCAGCGCCGCCCGGATCGCCTCCAGGTTCGTGGAGCCGGTGGCCCCGTACAGGAACGCCACCCCGTACAGGAGGAAGGCCGAGGAGAAAGCCCCGAGGAGGAGGTACTTGAGGCCCGACTCGTTGGAGGTGACCCGCTGCCGGAGAAACCCCGCCAGGACGTAGAGGGCCACGGAGAGGGTCTCGAGGCCGAGGAAAAGCATCAGGAGGTCGGCCGATGAGGCCATCACCATCATCCCGAGGACGGCGAAGGTGAGGAGGACGTAGTACTCGGCGAACTGGATCCCCTCCCGGCGGAGATACGGGACCGAGAGGAGCACGGTCAGGATGCCGATGATCGCGAACAGCCCGTAGAAGAAGCAGGCGGTGCCGTCCACCACCAGCATCCCGGCGACGACCCGCGCCTCCCCTCCCCAGAGGCCGGCGCTCAGCGCCCCGGCGGTCCCGAACCCCAGGAGCGGGATCCAGGCGACCCGGTCGCGCCGCTCCCGGGGCGTCAGCAGGTCGGCCGCGAGCAGGAGAAGCCCGGTGGCCGCGACCGTGACCGCGGGGGACAGGGCCGCCCAGTCGAGGAGGGGCATCAGGGGCGTCCTCCCGTAATGCGCGCGAGCGGATCCCGGAGCCCTGCGAGCGCCTCCTCCCCGCGGGGGGAGGGCGCCGGCCGCCCGTAGGCTCGGCCATCCGCCCCTCCGGGCGCCGGTGCCACTGCCGCCGCGCCCTGCTCCACGCGGGCGAGCAGCGCCCTCACCGAGGCTTCGCTGACCGACAGGAAGGGGGCGGGGTAGACCCCGATCCACACGACCAGGAGGAGGATCGGGGCCAGGACGCTCCGTTCGGCGAGGGTGAGGTCGCGGAGGGTCCGGTTGGCCTCCTGGCGGAGGGGCCCGAAGAGGAGCTGCTGGACCATCCAGAGCACGTACCAGGCCCCCAGGACGACGCCGATCGCCCCCAGGACGGCGTACGGCCACCAGAACCGGAACGTGCCGGCCAGGATCAAGAATTCTCCGACGAAGCCGTTCAAGCCCGGCAGGCCGATCGAGGAGAGGGCGATCACGAGGAGGACGCCGCCGAAGACCGGGATCACCCGGAAGAGGCCGCCGAAGTCCGCGAGCATCCGGGTGTGGCGCCGCTCGTAGAGCATCCCGACCAGGAGGAACAGGGCCCCGGTGGAGAGGCCGTGGTTGACCATCTGGAGGAGCGCTCCCGAGACCGCCTGGACGTTGAGGGCGAAGATCCCGAGCATGACGAACCCCAGGTGGCTCACGCTGCTGTAGGCGACCAGGCTCTTCACGTCCGCCTGGACGAGGGCCACGAGCGCCCCGTACAGGATCCCCGTGATCGCCAGCCCGGCCACCAGGGGGAGGAAGGCGCGGGTCGCGTCGGGGAACAGGGGGAGCGCGAAGCGGAGGAACCCGTAGGTGCCCATCTTGAGTAAGACGCCCGCGAGGATGACGCTCCCCCCCGTGGGGGCCTCCACGTGGGCGTCGGGCAGCCAGGTGTGGAACGGGACCATGGGGACCTTGATGGCGAAGGCGACGGCGAAGGCGAGGAAGAGCCAGGTCTGCTCCTCCGGGCCGAGGCTGACGCCGAGGAGCGCCGGGAGGGCGAAGGTCGGCCCGGGGAGGGCGGCCCGGGCCTTGAAGTACAGGGCGAAGATCGCCAGCAGCATCAGGACCGAGCCGGCCATGGTGTAGAGGAAGAACTTGATGGTGGCGTAGATCCGGCGCGGGCCGCCCCAGACCCCGATGAGGAAGTACATCGGGATCAGCATCGCCTCCCAGAAGATATAGAAGAGGATGAGATCGAGGGCCACGAAGACCCCCAGCATCCCGGTCTGCAGGAGGAGGAGGCAGATGTAGTACTCCTTCACCCGCGCCTGGATCCAGGGGAGGGAGGCGGCAGCCACGACCACGCCGAGGAAGGCGGTGAGGAGGAGCAGGGGAAGGCTGATGCCGTCCACGCCGAGCAGGTACTGGATGCCGAGCCGGGGAATCCAGGCTCGCTCCTCCACGAACTGCATGCCGGCTTCCATCGGATCGAAGCCGGAGTAGAGACGCAGCGCGAGCAGGAAGTCCACCGCCAGCACCCCCACGGCGAGCGCGCGCAGGAGGCGCACGCGCTCCCGCGGCAGGAGGAGCAGGAGGGCGGCCCCGCCGGCCGGCAGGAAGGTCAGGAGGCTCAGGAGCGGCAGGTCGGGCATCCTTCCCTCACCGGGCCCTCACCGGGCGAACGCCAGGTAGGCGAGCAGCAGGACCGTGCCCAGGAGGATGGAGAGCACGTAGTTGGGGACGAATCCGGTCTGCAGCCGGCGGAGGGCCCGGCTCCCCCACTCCACCAGGCCGGCGGTCCCGTTCACCGCCCCCTCCACCAGGATCCCGTCCCCCACGCGGAAGCACCAGCGGGCCAGGCGCTCGAGGGGGCGGACGATGGTGGCGGCGTACAGCTCGTCCACGAAGAACTTCCCCGTGACCAGCCGGTAGAGGTTTGGGAGACGCACGGCGACGGCCGCCGGGATCTCCGGCCGCCGGGCGTACCAGAGGCCGGCGAGCGCCGCCCCGGCGAGCGCCAGCCCCACCGAGAGCAGGGCGGTCCCGATCCCCCCTGCCGGCGCCCCCGCCGGCCCCGGGAGGACCGACCCCAGAAAAGCGTGAAGGGGGCCGTGCTCAGGGGGGATCCCCAGCCCCCCGCCCACGACGGCCAGGGCCGCCAGCAGCAGGATGGGAACCGCCATGCTGGGCGGGGCCTCGTGGACGCGGGTGAGCGTCTCCCGGTCCCCGCGGAAGGTGCCGGTGAAGGCCAGGGCGAAGCAGCGGAACATGTAGAAGGCGGTCAGGAACGCCGTTGCCAGCCCGAGGAGCCAGGGACCGGTAAAGCCGCCGTGCCGCGCGGCGGCCAGGATCTCGTCCTTGGACCAGAACCCGGCGAGGGGGAAGATGCCGGCGTTGGCCGCCGCTCCCAGGAAGAACGCGGCGGCGGTGAGCCGCATCGGCTTGCGGAGCCCCCCCATCTTCGTCAGGTCCTGCTCGCCGTGCAGCGCGTGGATGACGGCGCCGGCCCCGAGGAACAGGAGGGCCTTGAAGAAGGCGTGGGTCGTCAGGTGGAAGATGCTGGAAGCGTAGGCGCCCACTCCCGCCCCCAGAAACATGTACCCGAGCTGGCTGATCGTGGAATAGGCGATGACCCGCTTGATGTCGGTCTGGGCGCACGCGATCGTGGCGGCGAAGACGGCGGTGACCGCCCCCACCCAGGCGAGGAGGGTGAGGACCTCCGGGGCCCGGTCGTAGAGGGGGCTGGAGCGGGCCACCATATAGACCCCGGCCGTCACCATGGTGGCGGCGTGGATCAGGGCCGAGACCGGCGTGGGGCCCTCCATGGCATCGGGGAGCCAGACGTAGAGGGGGAGCTGGGCGCTCTTCCCGGTGGCGCCCAGAAACAGGAGGAGGGCGACGGCCGTCAGGACCGGGGCGCCGGCCGGGTGCTCGACGAGCCTCGGGAAGAGGGTCTTGAAGTGAAACGTCCCGAAGGTCGTCCAGAGGAGGAAGAGGCCGACCAGGAACCCGAGGTCCCCCACCCGGTTCACCAGGAACGCCTTCTTCCCTGCCTCGGCGGCGCGCTCCCGCTCGAACCAGAACCCGATGAGGAGATAGGAGCAGAGCCCTACCCCCTCCCACCCCAGGAAGAGGAGGAGGTAGTTGTTCGCCAGGACCAGGATCAGCATGAAGAAGGCGAACAGGTTCAGGAAGGCGAAGTAGCGGGGGTAGTCCCGATCGGCTCCCATGTAGCCCAGGGAGTAGACGTGGATGCAGCAACCCACGCCGCTCACCACCAGGGCCATGACGGCTGACAGCGGGTCCCAGAGAAGGGCAACCGGGGCGCTGAGGTCTCCCGAACTGATCCAGATGAAGAGGACCGGCTCGAACCACCGGGACGCCGGGGGCAGGGCCAGGAGGGGGGGCAGCCCCGCGGCCGCGACGAGGAAGGCGGCGCCGACGCTGCCGCACCCCACGAGGCCGACGAGCCACCGCGGAAAGCGGCGCCCCGTGAGCCCGTTGAGGAGGGCGCCCGCGAGCGGGAACCCGGGGATCAGCCAGAGCGGGTCAGGCACGCTCACCCCCTGAGGAGGCTCACCTCGTCCACATTCACGGTCTCGCGGTTCCGGAAGAGGGCGATGATGATCGCCAACCCTACCGCCACCTCCGCCGCCGCCACCGTCATCACGAAGAAGACGAAGGCCTGGCCGTCGAGCGAGCCCAGGAACCGGGAGAAGGCCACGAAGGTCAGGTTCACGGCGTTCAGCATGAGCTCGACGGACATGAAGATCACCAGGGCGTTGCGCCGGGTCGCCACGCCCACCACCCCGGTGATGAAGAGGAAGGCCCCTACCAGCAGGTAGGCGTTAAGCGGCACCACGCGAATCCCCCCGGCGATCTTCCACCCTGCTCCCACACATCCAGGCGCCGCGGGTGGCGCCGCTACCACCCGAGGGGCAAATGAGGACCATCACGAGGCCCGGCACTACTCCACCTTCCGCTTGGCCAGCATGAGCGCGCCCACCATGGCCACCAGCAGGATGAGGGAGGTCAGCTCGAAGGGGAGCAGGTAGCGGGTGAAGAGGAGCTGGCCCACCGCCTGGGTGTTCCCCCGGGGGAGGGGGGGCGGCGGCCCGCCCTCGCCGGCGGGGGCCGCCGCCATCGTGGCCGCGAGCAGGAGCAGCAGCGCTGCCCCCGCCGCCGTCCCCAGGAGGAGCTGCACCCGCCCCACCCGGAGGGGGGAGCCCTCCTCCCTCCGGACATCCAGGAGCATGATGACGAAGAGGAAGAGGACCACGATGGCCCCGGCGTAGACGATGATGTGGACCATGGCCACCAGCTGCGCCTGCAGCAGAATGTAGAATCCGCCCAGGCCCAGGAGGGTGACGACCAGGGCGACGGCGCTGTAGATCGGATTCCGGTGGATGATGACCGCGAGCGCCGAGGTCCCCGTCACCGCCGTGAGCGCCAGGAAGATCCCCCACTCCACGCCGTCACTCCCACACGAGGAACGCCGCCGTCACCACCACGTTCCCCAGCGCCAGGGGGAGGAGGACCTTCCACCCGAAGGCCATGAGCTGGTCGTAGCGGAACCGGGGCAGCGTCGCCCGGAGCCAGATGAAGAGGAAGAGGAAGGCGAACACCTTCAGGACGAACCAGACGACCGGAGGGAGGAAGGGCCCCCGCCAGCCCCCGAGGAAGAGGGTGGTGGCGACGGCGGAGGCGGTGATCATGTTGGCGTACTCGGCCATGAAGAACATGGCGAACTTCATGGAGGAGTACTCCGTATGGAACCCCGCCACCAGCTCCGTCTCGGCCTCGGGGAGGTCGAAGGGCGCCCGGTTCAGCTCGGCGTTGGCGCTCACCAGGAACAGGGCGAAGCCGAGCGGCTGGGCGAACACGTTCCAGCGCGGGATCACCCCGTGCCAGGTCCCGGCCTGCGCGTTCACGATGTCCACGAGGCTCAGCGACTGGCTCAGCATCAGGACCCCGACCACGGAGAGCCCGAGGGACATCTCGTACGAGACCATCTGGGCGGCGGAGCGCAGGCCCCCCAGCAGGGAGTACTTGCTGTTGGAGGCCCAGCCCCCCAGGACGATCCCGTACACCCCCATCGAGGTGACGGCGAAGACATACAGGATCCCGACGTTGATGTCGGTGATGACCAGGTCCACCGTCCGGCCGAAGAGGTGGATGGAATCGCCGAAGGGGATGACGGCGAAGGTGATGAGGGCCGGGACCATGCTGAGGGCGGGGGCCAGGAGGAACATGAGCCGGTCGGCGCCGGCCGGCACCAGGTCCTCCTTGAAGAAGAGCTTGATCCCGTCGGCGATGGGCTGGAGCACCCCGAAGGGGCCGACCCGGGACGGGCCCCAGCGGACCTGCAGGTCTCCGATGATCTTCCGCTCCGCCCAGGTCAGGTAGGCCACCGTCAGGAGGACGAGCCCCAAGACCACCAGGGTCTTGACCAGGCTCACGAGCAGGAACTCGGTCATGGCGCATCCGCGGGCAGGGCCACCCCCGCTTCGGGGACCGCGAACAGGTCCTCCGGAAGGCCGCCCCCCAGGGCCGCCGCCACCTCGGGCCAGACCTCCCGCGGGGAGGCGGGCGGGAACGGCTTCCCCCGGGCGA
>DASYVA010000050.1 GCA_036000645.1 Candidatus Methylomirabilis sp. | reverse complement strand
CGGCGCCCCGGGCGGTATTGATCAGGAAGGCGGTCGGCTTCATCCGGCGCAGCACCGCGGCATTGATCAGGTGGCGGGTCTCCGCCGTGAGGGGGCAGCTCACGCTCAGGTAATCCGCCCCGGCCGCCAGCTCGTCGAGGGGGACGCGCCGGACGCTCGGCGGGAATTCCGACCGGTAGGGGTCGTGCCCCCAGGTCGTGAGACCCAGCGGCGCGGCCATGCGGGCGAGGGCGCTCCCGATCCGACCGACCCCGACGATCCCGAGGACCTGCCCGCGGAGGCGGGGGGTCGGCCCGGCCAGGGCGAAGTCCCAGCGCCCGGCCTTCACGGCCCGCTCGAAGCGGACCACCTTGCGGTGCCAGGCCAGCAGGAACGCCAGGGCGTGTGACGCGACCTCCTCGGTGCAGAACCCGGGGACGTTGGCCACGATCACCCCCCTCGCCGTGGCGGCCGCCACGTCCAGCGTATCCACCCCGACGCCGTAGCGGGCCACCACGCGCAGGCGGGGCAACCCGGTGAACACCGCGGCCGTGATCGGGGCATACTGGACGATGAGACCGTCCGCCTCGCGGCAAGAGGCCAGGACGTCCTGCTCCGTCCGGCACTGGGCGACCAGCAGGCGCGCGCCGACCGGAGCCAGCTCCGCCTCCTCCTCCGCGACGCCCGGATGGTCCAGGTCGGTGATGATGACGAGGGGTGGCACGGGGCTAGTCCAGGTCCAGCTTCAGGTGCAGCTCCTTGAGCTGCTCTGCCGTCACACCCGAGGGGGCGCCGGCCATCAGGTCCACCGCGCGCTGGGTCTTCGGGAAGGCGATGACATCCCGGATGGAGGCCGCCCCGGTCAGGAGCATGACGAGCCGATCGAGGCCGAACGCGATCCCCCCGTGGGGCGGCGTCCCGAACTCCAGGGCCTCCAGCAGGAAGCCGAACCGCTCCCGCGCCTGCTCCGGCGTAAACCCGAGCGCGTCGAACATCTTCTGCTGGACCTCCCGCCGGTGGATCCGGATGGAGCCGCCCCCCACCTCGTGCCCGTTGATGACGAGGTCGTAGGCCTTGGCCCGGATCTTCTCCGGGGCGGTGTCGAAGAGATGGAGGTCTTCGTCCACCGGGGCGGTGAAGGGATGGTGCATGGCCTGGTAGCGCCGCTCCTCCGGGTTCCACTCCAGGAGCGGAAAGTCGGTGATCCAGCAGACCTCGAAGCCCTCGCCCTCCATGAGCCCCCGTTCGTGCCCGATCTTTGCGCGGAGCCGGCCGAGCGCTTCGGCCACGGTGGGAGGCTGGTCCGCCAGGAGGAGGAGGGCGTCGCCCGGCTCGGCGCCGAACCGCCTTGCCAGGGCCGCAAGCGCCTCCGGCGTGAGGAACTTGCCCGCCGGGGAGGTCAGGCCTTCCGAGCCCACCTTGAACGAGGTCAGGCCCTTCGCGCCGAAGGCCTTCACGAACTCCGTGTGCTCGTCCATGACCTTGCGCGTCAGCGGCTCGGCGAAGCCCGGAACCCGGATCCCCTTCACGTGGCCTCCCGCGGCCACGGCCTCGGCGAAGGGCTTGAAGCCCGAGTCCCGGAAGAGGTCGCTGGCGTCGGTGAGCTCGAGGCCGAAACGGAGGTCCGGCTTGTCCAGGCCGAACCGGGCGAGGGCCTCCCCGTAGGGGAGGCGCCGGAAGGGGGTGGCGAGGGTCACGCTCTTCACTTCCCGGAACAGCTCCACGATCAAGCCTTCCATGGCCTGGAGGACGTCCTCCCGGTCGACGAAGGCCATCTCCACGTCGATCTGCGTGAACTCCGGCTGCCGATCCGCTCGGAGGTCCTCGTCCCGGAAGCACTTCACGATCTGGAAGTACTTGTCGTACCCCGCCACCATCAGGAGCTGCTTGAAGATCTGCGGGGACTGGGGGAGGGCATAGAACCTCCCGGGGGTGACGCGGCTCGGGACCAGGTAGTCCCGGGCCCCCTCCGGCGTGCTCTTCGTGAGGACCGGCGTCTCGATCTCGAGGAATCCCTGGCCGGCCAGGTAGCCCCGGACCACCTGGTAGGCGCGGTGCCGGATCCGAAGGTTCCGCTGAAGGGGGGGACGCCGCAGGTCCAGGTAGCGGTAGGTCAGACGAAGGTCCTCGGCGACGCTCGCGTCCTCCTCGATCGGGAAGACGGGAGTCCGGGCCTCGTTCAGGATCTCGGCCGCAGTGGCCCGCACCTCGACCTGACCGGTGGGCAGGGCGGCGTTCGCGGTGCCGGCCGGGCGCCGGACCACCTCCCCCGTCACCGCGACCACGAACTCCCCGCGCAGCCGCTTGGCCGCCTCGTGGGCCGCCGGCCCGGTTTCGGGGCCGAAGACCACCTGGACGAGCCCCTCCCGGTCGCGGAGGTCCACGAAGATGAGGCCGCCGTGGTCCCGCCGGCGCTGCACCCAGCCGACGAGGCGGACCGTCCGCCCGGCGTCGCTCTCCCGGACCGCCCCGCAGTAGTGGGTCCGCCTAGCCCCCACCCTCGCCCTCCAGCGCCCCCGCGAGGTGCTCGACGACCCGGCTGATGGGGACCTTGGCCTGCTCGCCGCTTCGCAGGTCCCGGACCACCACCTCCCGGGCCTTCAGCTCGTCATCGCCCAGGATGACGGCGAAGCGATACCGGTCCTTATCGGCCGCCCGGAGCTGGCCCCGCAGGCTCCGCCCCTCCAGATCGGTTCCCGCCCGGACGCCGCGGCGCCGGAGGTCCTGGAGGAGGAGCAGCCCGGAGCGGAAGGCCTCCGCGCCGAGGGCGGCCACGAAGACCCCCGAGGTGGCCGCCGCGCCGGCCCCCTCCCCCTTGGGGAGGGAGGCGACGAGCCGCTCCATCCCGACGGCGAACCCGATCCCCGGGGTGGGCGGGCCGCCCAGTTCCTCCACCAGCCCGTCGTAGCGCCCGCCTCCGGCCACCGCGTTCTGGGCCCCCAACTCCGGATTGACGAACTCGAAGGTGGTCCGGGTGTAGTAGTCCAGGCCGCGCACCAGGCGGTCGTTCAGGGTGAAGTCGATCTTCAGCAGGGCCAGGAGGCTCTGCACCTCGTGGAAGTGTTCCTCGCAGGCGGCGCAGAGCATGGCAGAGGGCTTGGGGGCCTCCGCCGCCACCGCCCGACAGCGCTCCACCTTGCAGTCGAGGATCCGCAGGGGGTTCCGCTCCAGGCGGACATGGCAGTCGGGGCAGAGCTCCGCCCGGCGGCTCCGCATGTAGGCGGCGAAGCGCTCCCGGAAGGCGGGGCGGCAGACGGCGTCGCCGATGCTATTGAGCTCGAGGACGAGGCCGCGCACCTCGAGGGCTTCGAAAAGGTGGGCAAGGAGGGTCAGGATCTCGGCGTCCACGGCCGGCGTGCCGAGCCCGATCGCCTCGGCCCCGATCTGGTGGAACTGCCGGAAGCGACCGGCCTGCGGCCGCTCGTGCCGGAACATGGGGCCGAGGTAGTACACCTTCAAGAGGGGTCCGCGCGTGTCCAGGCGGTGCTCCAGGTACGCCCGGATGACCGGGGCCGTCCCCTCCGGCCGCAGGGTGAGGGACTCCCCGCCCCGGTCCTCGAAGGTGTACATCTCCTTCTCGACGATGTCGGTCCCGGCGCCGATGCTTCGGATGAACAGATCGGTCTTCTCGAAGACGGGGGTCCGGATCTCCTCGTACCCGTAGGCGGCCATGAGCCGGCGCGTCACCGCCTCCACCCGATGCCAGGCGGCCATCTGCTCGGGCAGGAGGTCGGGGGCGCCCCGGATCCCCCGGATGGCGGACTTCCCGCGCGCCATGGCGTCTCCTCAGGCGATCGGGACGGGCCGGGCCGTCGCCTTGAAGCGGGCGGCGTACTCCTGCCAGGCCGCCGCGCCGGCCGCGAGGCGCTCCCGCTCCTCCGCGGTCAGGGGACGGAGAACGCGGGCGGGAACGCCGGCTGCCAGGACGTGAGGCGGGATGCGGGTGCCGGCCGTCACCACGGCCCCGGGTACCACCGCGGCTCCCACCTCCACGACGGCCCCGTCGAGGATCACGGCCCCCGCCCCCACCGTGACCCGGTCCTGCAGGACGCAGGCGTGCAGGACCGCGGCGGGTCCGGCCACCACGCCGGCGCCGATCTCGAGGGGAAAGCGGCCCCCGGTCACGTGCCCCACCGTCCCGGCCAGGAGCTGGCTCCCCGCCCCCACCCGGATGAAGTGCACGTCCCCCCGCAGGACGGTGCCCGGCCAGCAGGCAGCCCCGGCCCCGAGCAGGACATCTCCCAGCACGTCAGCGACCGGCGTCACGAGGGCCGTCGGGGCGACCCGGGGGGCGATACCCCGGTAGGCGCGGATCACGGAGGGCCCTCGGGGGGGAAGGGCGCGGCGGGCGGGCGCCCCTCAATAGATGGGCTTGCGGTCGAACCGATGGGCGGCCTCGATGAAGCGGACGGTGCCGGAGCGGTACCGCATCACCACCGAATGGGTCCGGGCCCCCCCGCCGAAGAACCGGACCCCCTTCAGAAAGTCCCCGTCGGTGACCCCGGTGGCGGCAAACATGATGTCGGGACCCTTGGCCAGGTCGCTGATCTTGAAGACCTGCTGGATGTCTTTGACCCCCATGCCGAGCGCCCGCTGTGTCTCCTCCTCGTTGCGCGGCTTGAGGCGCGCCTGCATATCCCCACCCAGGCACTGCAGCGCCGCCGCCGCCAGCACCCCCTCCGGGGCACCGCCGATCCCCATGAGGACATCCACTCCGGACTGCTCGAAGGCGGTGGCCACGGCTGCGGACAAGTCGCCGTCCTGGATCAGCTTGATTCGGGCGCCGACCTCGCGCACCTGCCGGACCAGGTCCTGATGCCGGGGGCGGTCGAGGACGACGACCGTGAGGTCCTCGACATAGCACTTCATCGCGTCGGCGATGGCCTGGAGGTTGTCGGCGGGGGAGGCCGTGATGTCAACGGCGCCGAGGGCCCGGGGGCCCACCGCAATCTTCTCCATGTAGATGTCGGGGGCGTGGAGGAAACAGCCCTTCTCGGCGATCGCCACCACCGCAATCGCGTTGGCCCGCCCCTGGGAGACGATCGTGGTCCCCTCCAGGGGATCCAGGGCCACGTCGAGCTCGGGCTCGGCGCCGCTCCCTACCCGCTCCCCGATGTAGAGCATCGGGGCCTTGTCCCGCTCCCCCTCCCCGATGACCACCGTCCCGCTGAAGGAGACGGCATCGAAGGCCCGCCGCATCGCGTCCACCGCGGCCTGGTCGGCGGCCTTCTCGTTCCCCCGCCCCATCCACCGGGCGGAGGCTAGCGCCGCCGCTTCGGTGACCCGCACCACCTCCAGGGCCAGGTTCCGCTCCACGCCCCCCTCCCCGGCGCGCAGGGTCTCCGGCGCGCGCCTCGCTGGCGAAAGCGAGCGAAGTCTAGCCAGCGTTGCTCGGGGTGTCAAGGGGCAGGCCGGGAATAGGCTCTTGAACCGCGCCGGGTTCTGTGGTACAAGGAGACCACTCGCGTAGTAGGCCTGCGGCCGGATGGTGGCCCAACCGCCTTATTCGACCTGCCCAACCCCCACCGGGGTTTCGTTCGATGTCGATCAGTCGGACTGAAGGAGGGGAGCCATGGCGGACGCGAAAACACTTACCCTGAGCGTCATCAAGGCCGACGTGGGGAGCTACTGTGGTCACAACCGCGTCCACCCGGACCTGATGGCCACGGCGCAGGAGTGCCTGAAGGACGCGGTGAAGAAGGGGACCCTGATTGACGGCCAGGCCATGCGCGTCGGCGATGACATCAACCTCGTCATGACGCACCGGCGGGGGCCGGAGGCCACCGAGATCCACAAGCTGGCCTGGGACACCTTCATGGCCTGCACCGGCGTGGCGAAGAAGCTCCACCTGTATGGGGCCGGCCAGGACCTGCTGGTGGACGCCTTCTCGGGCAACGTGAAGGGGATGGGGCCCGGGGTGGCCGAGATGGAGTTCGTCGAGCGGCCGAGCGAGCCGGTGGTCGTCTTCATGGCCGACAAGTGCGCGCCCGGCGCCTGGAACCTCCCCCTCTACCGGATCTTCGCGGACCCGTTCTGCAACGCCGGGCTGATCATTGACCCGAAGATGCACGAGGGCTTCGACTTCGTCGTCCTCGACCTGGTCAAGGCGGCCACCATCACCCTCTCCTGCCCGGCCGAACTCTACGACCTGCTGATGTTCCTCGGGGCGGTGAACCGCTACGCGATCAAGATGGTCCGGCGGCACGTGGACGGGGAGCCGGCGGCCGTCGCCTCCACCCAGAAGCTGGCCCACATCGCCGGGAAGTACGTCGGGAAGGACGACCCGGTGATGTTCGTGCGGGCGCAGGCCGGGCTCCCCGGGGTCGGCGAGGTGATGGAGGCCTTTGCCTTCCCGCACCTGGTCGAGGGGTGGAACCGCGGCTCCCACCACGGCCCGCTCATGCCCTGCCGGTTTGACATGGCCAACCCGACCCGCTTCGACGGTCCGCCGCGGGTCGTGGCCGCCGGCTACCAGATCGCCGACGGGAAGCTGATCGGCCCCGTGGACCTGTTCGATGACCCGGCCTACGACGGCGCCCGGGCCAAGGCGAACGAGATCGCCGAGTACATGCGGCGCCACGGCCCGTTCCAGCCCCACCGGCTGCCGCTGGAGGACATGGAGTACACCACGATGCCCGCCATCATGGGGCGGCTCAAGGACCGGTTCCGGGCGGAGTAGCGCGCGCCAGACGGTTGTGCGGCGGGGTGCCAGCAAGCGGCGCCCCGCCCTTTTTTTGAGGGAGGAGGACCGCGGTGAGCATCCAGCGCATCGGCATTCTGACCGGAGGGGGCGACTGCCCGGGATTGAACGCGGTGATCCGGGCGGTCGTCCGGAAGGCGGTGGGGCACCACGGCCTGGAGGTGCTGGGCATCCGGGAGGGCTGGCTCGGCTTGATGACGGGGGACCTCATCCCCCTGGGCCTGGACGACATCTCCGGCATCCTGCCCAAGGGCGGGACGATCCTCCGGACTTCCCGGACCAACCCCTTCAAGAAGGAGGATGGGCCCCGGCGGGTTCTGGAGAGCCTGAAGGCGCACCGGATCGACGCCCTGATCCCCGTGGGGGGCGAGGATACCCTCGGCGTGGCCCTGAAGTTCGCGGCGCAGGGCGTGAACCTGGTGGGGATCCCCAAGACCATCGACAACGATCTGGACTGCACCGACTACACCTTCGGCTTCGACACCGCCGTCACCACCGCCACCGACGCGATCGACCGGCTCCATACGACCGCCGAATCGCACCACCGGGTGATGGTGGTCGAGGTCATGGGGCGGCACGCCGGCTGGATCGCGACCGTCTCCGGGATCGCCGGCGGGGCGGACTGCATCCTGGTCCCGGAGGTCCCCTTCGACATCGAGGAGGTGTCCGAGCTGGTCCAGAGGCGGAAGGCTCGGGGGAAGGACTTCAGCATCGTGGTGGTGGCCGAGGGGGCGAAGCCGAAGGACTCGGGGGTGCAGGTGACCGCCACCGACAAGGTGGACGCCTTCGGGCACGTCCGCCTGGGGGGCATCGGCACGGTGGTCAGCGAGGAGATCGAGCGCCGGACGGGCATCGAGACCCGGGTCACCATCCTGGGGCACGTCCAGCGGGGCGGCTCCCCCACGCCCTTCGACCGGGTCCTGGCGACGCGCTTCGGGATCCGGGCGGTCGAGTTGGTCCTGGCCGGCGACTTCGGCAAGATGGTCGCCCTGCAGGGGAACCGGATCGTCGCCGTCCCCCTGGCCGACGCCGTCAAGCGTCTGAAGACCCTGGACATGGAGCTCTACGACATCGCCCGCGTCTTCTTCGGGTAGCGGGCGGGCCCCTACCCTGCCTTCACCCAGGCGTGGGCAGGGTCGTCGGCGAGGGCATAGTTGCGATCCTCGCCGGCCAGCATCCAGAGGTAGTAGAGCCGGTAGCCGGGCGCGGCGGCCACCGGGTGGTAGCCCCAGGGGATCCGGGTGACGCTGTTGTTCTGGAGGATGACCGCGGTGTCCACGCCCCGCTCTGGGCTGTAGAAGCGCTGCAGCCCGAAGCCCTGGGGCGGGTCCACCTTGAAGAGATAGACCTCCTCCATCTTCGACTCCTCGGGGTAGGCGGCCCGGTCGTGCTTGTGGGGCGGGTAGGAGGACCACTCCCCCGCCCGGTTGAAGGTCTCGCCCACCAGGAGGCGCTGGGCGGGAAAAGCCGGGTCGAGGATGTCGTGGACCTCCCGCTCGAACCCCTCGCGCCCCCGCATGCTCACCTTCACCTTCTCGGGGCCGATGAGGCGCGCCTCCCCGGCGAGGTCACTGGGGGCCCGGCAGAGGGCCGCCTCCACCGCGCTCACCGCCTCTATCGAGAACTGAGAGCCGGGCGGGATGTACAGGGCCGTGGCCCGCCCGGCGAACACGTCCGCCCGCCCGCCGATCGCGTCGAAGCGCACGCCCCCCGCCCGCACGTTGGCGAGGCCTCCCAGCAGGACCAGACAGATCTCCTCGCCGTCGCTCTTGCTGCGGTACCTTCCCCCCGCCGGGAGGTTCAGCATGCCCAGTTCGAGGAACTGGATGTCTTCCCTCCCGCGCCGGATGACCGGCGCGTAGCCCTCCCTCGGCGCGTACTGGACCAGGAACTTCATGCGCCTACCCCCGATCGAGCCGGAAGATCATCTGGGTCGGGCGGACGAAGCGGAGCGCGACCAGCAGGATGGCCAGGACGATCGCCATGTAGATGACGGCCATCGCGTCCACCGAGTAGATCGGGCGCATCCCGGCCGCGAAGACCGCGTAGTAGAGCGCGACCACCAGGGTCTGGGAGCCCGCGCCCGAGAGCAGGAATGTCAGCTCGAAGTTCGCCACGGTGTTGACCAGGATGAGCAGCCCGGCGGTCAGCAGCCCCGGCACCGCCAGCGGCAGGACCACCCGCCGGAAGACCTGAAACCGGCTCGCGCCGTGCACCCGCGCCGCCCACTCCAGGTTCACGCTGATCTGCTCAAAGAACGGGAGCAGGACGAAGATCGCCAGCGGGAGCATCGGGACCAGGTTGGCCAGGATCACGCCGACGATCGTGCCGCCGACGTGGTAGCGGTAGAGAGTGGTCGCGAGGGGGATCCCGTAGGTCATCTGGGGGATGAGGAGCGGCAGGAAGTACAGGAGCAGGAGCGCCCCCTTGCCCCGGAAGTCGCGCCGGGCCAGGACCCAGGCGGCCGGAAAGCCGAGGAGGAGCGCGAGCGCGGTCACCGTCCCGGCCACGGC
>DASYVA010000049.1 GCA_036000645.1 Candidatus Methylomirabilis sp. | reverse complement strand
CCCCTCCCCCTCGAGGAGCAGGCGGACACGCTCCGCCTGGGTCGGGCTGTCCTCTAAGACCAGGATCTTCCGCGTCATGCTCATCCTCTCGCTAGCCCTGGGGGACGAGGGAACAGATCGCCGCCGCGATCTGCCCCGGGGGCCTCACGAAGATCGGGCCGCAGCCGAAGCCTCCACAGGTGCCCCGGGGCCTGCGAGGGGGAGGATAAATGTAAAGGTGCTGCCGCGGCCTTCCCCTGCGGAGGTAGCCCAGATACGGCCGCCGTGGAGCTCCACGAGGCGCTTGCTCAGGGCAAGGCCGAGGCCCGTTCCCTCATGGCGCTTGCCCGGCATGGCCTCGAGCTGGACGAACTCCTGGAAGAGGCGGGGCAGGTCTTCCGCCTTGATTCCGGTCCCCGTATCCGTTACCCGGAGCTCCAGGCACTCGGTGGCCCCCGAGGCCCGATGCCCGGCCAGGGTGATTCGGCCCTGCTCGGGCGTGAACTTGACCGCGTTACTCAGCAGATTGAAGACGATCTGCTTGAAACGGACGGGGTCGGCCCGAAGGGGCGGGAGATTGGGCGCGATTTCGCTCTCGATGCTCTGGGCCTTCTTGTGGGCGAGGCCCCGGGCGATGACCAGGATCTCCTCCAGGGTTGCCGCAACGTCCAGGGCCGTGGGCTCGAGGACGAGCTTTCCCGCCTCGACCTTGCTGAGATCGAGGATGTCGTTGATCAGGGCAAGGAGGTGCCGCCCGCTGCTCAGGATGTTCCTCACGTGCCGGCTCTGCTTCTCGTTCAAGGGCCCATAGGTCTGGGTCTCGAGGAGTTCGGAGAACCCAAGGATGGAATTGAGCGGGGTCCGGAGCTCGTGGGACATGTTGGCCAGGAACTCCGACTTGTAGCGGGAGGCCTCCTCCAACCGGACGTTGGCCGCCTGCACCTCCCGAGTCCGCTCCTCCACCTTTCGCTGGGAATCGGTCAATTGGTGGTTGACCCGACAGAGGTCGTCGAACGTCGCGAAGAGCAGCTCGACGATCTGTTGCTTATCGGTGGTGATCGTGAGGTCCCGGTTAGCTACCCGGAGGGTCACCTCCATCTCCAGGCGGCCCCGTTCCCGCAGCTCCAGGTTCTCGAGGATGCGTTTGACCCGGGCGAGGAGATACTCATCCTCGAAGGGCTTGGTGATGAAGTTGTCGGCCCCGCGCTCCAGGCCCCGGAGGATGTCCTCGGGGCTGTTCTGTTGGGTGAGCAGCACTACGGGGATCCGCTTGGTCTTCGGATCCGACTTTACCGCCTGGCAGAAGGCGTAGCCGTCCATCTCGGGCATCATCACGTCCGAGATGATGAGGTCCGGGACCTCGCGCGCAAGTCGCTCGAGCCCCTCCCGGCCGTTCGGGGCCACGTCTACCTGGAACCCCTCCCCCTCGAGGAGCAGGCGGACACGCTCCGCCTGGGTCGGGCTGTCCTCTAAGACCAGGATCTTCCGCGTCATGCTCATCCTCTCGCTAGCCCTGGGGGACGAGGGAACAGATCGCCGCCGCGATCTGCCCCCGCGGGAGCACGTACTCCGCTGCGCCCAGCCGGATGGCCTCCGCCGGCATGCCGAACACCACGCTGGTCGCCTCGTCCTGGGCGATGGTCACGGCGCCTGCTTCCCGGAGGCGCCGCAGGCCGGATGCGCCGTCTCGGCCCATCCCCGTGAGGATGACACCTACTGCGGAGCGGCCGTATGCCTCCGCGACGGAGTGAAAGAGATAGGTGGCCGAGGGGCGGAAGCCGTCCTCGATGAGGTCCTTCGTCAGGCGAATCCGACCATCCTTCGTGATCCCCATCTGCCATCCTTCCGGGGCGAGATAGACGACTCCGGGCCGGACCGCCTCGCCCAGTGCGGGCACCCTCACTTCCTGGCGCGTCGTTTGGGCGAGCCACTGCGCGAGCCCATCGGTGAAGCCCGGGGCGATGTGCTGCACGATGAGAATGGCGAGCGCGAAGTTCGCCGGGAGCCCTGCCAGGATCTCCGCGAGCACCTGCGGCCCGCCGGTGGAGGCGGCGATGGCTATCAGCCGGATCGCCCGGTCGGAGGGAGGAGGAAATGACGGGGGCGTGACGGGGCGCTCCCGCCTGGGGAACCGCCGGACCACCTTCACCTCCGCCATGAGCTTTACGGTCTCCACAAGACGCCGGGCGCTCGCGGCCTGGTCCGGATGATCTGGCCCCCGGGGCTTGTCCAGCAGCGTCACGGCTCCGGCCTTCAGCGACTCGAAACTCATGGCCACCTCGTCCCGGTCCAGGCTGGCGCTGACCATCACAATGGGCGTGGGGACCCGCTCCATGATTCGCCGGGTCGCCTCGTAGCCGTTCATCCGGGGCATGTGCACGTCCATGAGGATGACGTCGGGCTTCAGCCGCTCGGCCTGCTCCAGGGCCTCCTGGCCGTCCCGGGCGAGACCGACGACCTGCAGTGCGGTGTCCTGGCCGAGCAGGTAAGCCAGGTACTCTCGCGTCACTGCCGAGTCTTCTGCCACGAGGACGCGGACCATCCAGCCTCCACAGGCTGCCGGTTACACGAGCCGGCGGATGATCTCGAGAAGGTTCGACTGGTCGAAGCTCGACTTGATGATGTAGGCGTTGGCGCCCACCTCGATTCCCCGTTCCTTGTCCTCTCGGGACTCGAGAGCCGTCACGAGGACCACGGGGAGCTCGGCCAGCTTCCGATCGGCCCGGATCCGGGCCGTCAGCTCGAAGCCATCCAGCCGGGGCATGTCCACGTCCGACAGCACGAGGTCGAACTCTTCACTCTTGACGAGCGTCCAGGCCTCGACGCCGTCCACGGCCAGCCGCACCTGGTAGCCCGCGGTCTCGAGGAGGTTCTTCTCCATGGTCCGGGTCGTGATGGAGTCGTCCACCACCAAGACCACTTTCTGCCGTGCCTCATCGCCGGGGCCGGCCGCCGACACGGGCGGACCAGGCCGCTCCCGGACCGACCGCAGCAGATCCGCCGGGCGGAGGATCAGGACCACCTGCCCTGTCCCCAGGAGGCCCGCACCAGCGACGTTCCTGACTCGGACGAGCGGCGCCCCCAGCCCCTTGACCAGCACTTCCTGGTCCCCCAGGATCTCTTCGACCAGGAACCCTACGCGCTCCTCCCCGGCCCTCACGATGACGCAGGGCTGCTTGCTCTGGGCCTCGGGCGGGTCGGCCCGCTTCGGGAGCCCGAGCAGGCCGGCCAGCTCGGCCACGGCAAGGGGATGTCCGTTCCAGCGGATCGCCTCCCTCCCCTCGACCCTTTCGACGTCCTCCGCGGCGATCCGAATCGCGCGCTCGACCGCCTCGGTAGGGAGAAGGAAGGACTGCCCTCCGGCCTGGACCCGCAAGCCGCGGAAGGTGGCGATCGTGGCCGGGAGGACCATCCGCACGGTCGTCCCTGCCCTTGGCCGGTTCTCCAGGTGAATCTGGCCTCCCAGCTGCTCCACCCGCTCCTTGACGATCGCCAGCCCGAGCCCGTGACCGGAGACATCCGTGATGATGGAGCTCGTGCTGAGGCCGGAGCGATAGACGAGTCCCAGGGCTTCCTCCTCTGTCAGGGCCTGGCTCTCCTCCGCCGTCACGAGGTGCGCCCGGATCGCCGCCGCCTTCACCTCGGCCAGGTCGATCCCGCACCCGTCGTCCTCGACGCGGATCTCGATCCGGTTGCCCTCCAGGGGGGCGATGATTGCAGCGACCCGGCCCCGGGCCGGCTTCCCCGCAGCCGCCCGGACTTCGGGCGACTCGATGCCGTGGTCAACAGCGTTCCGCACCAGGTGAATCAGCGGGGCCTTCATCGTTTCGAGCACGCGCCGGTCCACCTCCGGGTCGGCCCCCCCGGCCACCCACTCCACCTCTTTGCCTCGCTCTCGGGCCAGGTCCTGGACCATGCGCGGGAAAAGATCCAGGACCGTGGAGGCGGGCATCATCCGCAGCCGGCGCATCTCCTCCTGGAGGCTGTCCAGGGCGCCTCTGATCATCCGCTCATCGCGGGCCAGATGGCCGGCCAGTTCCCGGGCTTGAGCCTCCAGACCTCGCAGCCCGGAGTCCAGCCCCGCCAGCAGGCCGACGGCGGGCCCGTCCGCGTCCCCCGATCTCCGGCCCGTCCGGGTTCGATTCTGCGGCACACGGGAGCGGCTCAATGCCTCGACGAGCGCCCGGGCTTCCCGGGCCCGCTCCGCGGCGGCGAGTTTGGGTGCGAGGAGCTCTTCGGCTTGGAAGAGCAGCGTATCGAGCTTGGCCGTGGGGAGACGGATCGTGTCCGCTGCGTGGAGCCAGGCCGCCGCCGGTGCCGAGTGGACTTCGGCCGGAGGACGTTCTGCCGGAACCGCCTCGGCTCCCCCGGCCGCCGGGTCGTCGCCGGCGTGCTCGAGGCGGTTGATCAGCTCTCTCAGGTCCGCCGGGGCTTCGCCGCCCGCGAGGAGGCGGGCCACCCTGTCGATCCCCTCCTGGAGGCGCTGGAGGAGGGGACGGGAGAGGGGCAGATGGCCCCGCGTCATCCGGCTGAGGAGCGACTCCAACGCCTGGCAGAGTGCCTCCACGTCCATGAGGCTGACGGAGCGGGCCGCCCCCTTGAGCGTGTGCACCTCCCGGAATGTGGCCTCGACGAGGCCGCTGGCCTCGGCCGGGGGCAGCCCGCGGTCTAGGGCCAGGAGGTTCGCCGTGATGGCCTGGAGATGCTCCTCCGCCTCCACCCGGAAGGTGGCGAGCAGCCGGGCCTTGATGTCCTGGTTCTTGCCCGCCATCCCTCAGCCCCTCGCGGCCCCGGGCCCGTTCTGGTTCCCGGCCGCCACCAGGGCCGTGAGCCGGCGCGCCAGCTCGTTCAGGTCCTGGGCGGCCCGCTCCACCTGGCGCGTCGAGGCCATGTTCTGGGCGGAGGCCTGCTGGATGTTCTGCATCGCGACCGCCACCTGGTCCATGCC
>DASYVA010000048.1 GCA_036000645.1 Candidatus Methylomirabilis sp. | reverse complement strand
GTGGGCTTGAAGGCGGGGGTTTCGCGAAGACGCATGACGCGGTCTTCGTGGTCGAAGGCCTTCGCGACGAGCAGCAAAACTGCGGTCGTATAGATCGTGCTGCCCGTGACCCACATGATGGCCCCACCCCAGGCCTGGTCGTCGAGTGGGCTCAGGCCCCACAGACGGGGGGCGGCCGTGTAGTACGGATACAGCACCCGGTCCGCCAGCCCGATCAATCCCGCCAGGAGCGTGTCCTGCCCTGCCGCGAGAAAGACGTAGAGGATGCGCAGGCCGTAGTGGATGTGCCCGCGCACCCTTGGGGCCGGGTTGATGACAGGCCACCAGAAGAGGAGGGCCGTCCCGAAGAAGGCCAGGTGCTCGAGGTCGTGGATGAGATCGCTCCGCAGTGCTGCCTGGTAGGCGGCGGGGTGGTGCCAGGCCCACAGGTTCACCACAAAGACGAGCCAGGCCACGGGCATCCATGTCACGGCCCAGAGTCCCCGTCGAAGCAGGGCACCCCGGGTCAGGAGACGCCCAACCCAGTGGCGGGGTCGCCGGGGCAAGGCCCACAGGAAGGCCGCCAGGGGGTTGGCGAGCAGCAGCAGTGGCGCCGCGACCATCGTGAGGAGCTCATGCTGGACCATATGCACGAGGAAGAGCACGGAGGCCAAGCCGTCGATGGGGGACATGAGCGCCAAGCAGACCGTTGCCAGCCCGCCCAGGTAGAGGGCGAGTCGCCAGCGGGTCGCGGTGCGGGAGCCCCGTTCCCGCAGGCGCCACCAACCGCTCGCAAAGAGGGCCCCCATCAAGGCCACAACGAGGGTGACCTCGGACCGCCAGTTCCACGAGGCGAGGAGGGACTTCAGGTCCCAGGAAAAGCCCTGGAGCCGGTCACCCTGAGTCAGAACCATGTGCGCGATGGACAACGGGCCCCTCGATAGACCACGCGGACCCTCCCACAGACCGCCCGCGCAGCAAGCGGATCCGCCGGCAGTCGCGTCGCTTGGTGCCTGGCTAGTGGCGTGGGTAGAGGCCGCAGGAGCGGAAAGGACCCCTGAGGGTCAACCCTGCTCAGGGGCCAATGCGGGGAGAGGACGTCGAGGGACAGGTCGGGCCTTCACGCCCTTGCCGCCGTCGACGCCTACTCATCTGAATCGGACCCGTGGATGGTTTCTTGGATGGCCTCCTCCGCCATCATGCCGAGGTCGTCATCCCCAATAGATTTGCCGATGCGCTTCACCCAGCCTTCCACGCTCGAAGCATCCTTGAAATTCACGTCACCGTGGCTGCGCAAGTCTGAGCGCCGCTCCATGTGCTTCTCTTCAGGCTGTAGCACGGCAAACCGGGAGAATACCCGATCGAGACCGGTCCCGGAACAGCGCGGGCAACGCGGGCGTCCTGGCGGGCTCACCCGTCTGGTGAACAGGCTCACCCTGCGTCTGCAATTCGGGCAATGGTATTCGTAAATGGGCATTCTCACCTCCCCCTCGCGGGTTCCCGTCTCCTACTTCCTGAAGGCCAGCACGGCCACCCACACGAAGAAGGTGACCGTCCCGACGAGAAATCCGCCAAAGGCAATGACCTCGATCAGGCTCATGGTCCCCCCCGATCCCTCAGCGGAGCATCGCTTGGTACAGGTTGAAGACGATATCCATCGCCAGGACGGCCAGGGCAATGCCCGACAACGCGATCAACAGCCGCTCTGCCATCCCCCCGGCTCCCTAGTAGATGAGTCCAGCACCCGGGCCGCCCCAGTACAGCCACAGGTAGTAGAGGGCCCACACGAAGAGGATGAGGTATACCACGAGGAGCCACCTGTTGACGATGCCGTGAAACTCCTGGATCTCCCCGTCGGCGTATTCCTCGACGGCCCCGTACTTCCCCTCCAGGGACTTCCCTCCCTTCATGTCAGGATTCATCCGGCGTCTCCTCTATCCGGAGGACCTGGTGCTTCGGCGCCTCCACGTCGCGCATCTGCCCCGTGATCATAGCCCACAGGAAGAAGCAGAACGCGCCCAGGCCCATGAACATGGCCACCAGGAACTCGTAAAAGGTCAGGAGCTCCATCGTGCCCCTCCTTACTCGATCCCCATCTTCTCTCTCTGGCGCCGAAGTGTGCCGGCATCCCGCATGGCCACGCCGACCCGCAGGGACTCGGGGTCAAAGGCCAGGCGACTGCTGTCCGCCTTGAGCGCGGGAGAATTCAGGGCCGCCTTGGCCTCCGCCGAAAGCGTCAACGGCTGGCCGGTCAACGGGTCGGTAAAGGCCGACAGGGACAGGACGAAGTAGGACAGGGCCCAGCGGTCCTCTTCGCTGAAGGCCTGGGAGAAAGACGGCATGGGCGTGCCGCTCAGGCCCAGCGACATGGTCCGGAAGATATCCTCGACTCCGGGGCCAGCCTTGAACTGCCCCCGCGTGAGGTCGGCCGGGCGGATGGGGAAGCCCCAATCATCCTTGAGGCCGGGCGCCGAGGGGCCATCCCCCTTCCCGGTGTTCCCGTGACACTCCCAGCACTTCGCCTGCTGGAAGATCTCCTTCCCCCTGGCCACCAGCGCGGGGCTGGAGGCCGGGGGGTCCTTAATGAGGACGGGGTCCGGCTTCTCCTCCGCGAAGTACGGGGAAAAGGTCTTGATGTAGGCGATGGCCGCCAGGCGATCGTTGATGGGCAGCTCGTGCCAGCTCGGCATGGCTGTCCCGCGGATCCCGCGCGTGACCGTCCTGAACAGGTCCCCGTCGGTCGGTAGCGAGCCGGTCGGGGTCGTGCGGAACTTGAACGTCCCCGTGATGAAGTTCCGCGGGCGGTGGTCGAAAAAGGTCGCCGCCGGGCCTTCGCCATCCCCCTTCACCCCATGACACCCGATGCACCGCTGCGCGTAGACCTCCTTGCCCCGGGCCACCCACTCCTCGGTGCCGGTGATCCTCATGATGTCTGTCGTCACGACCTGGGGCTCAAAGACATCCCGCCACGCCCCGCGGCTCATCCCCAGCTTCTGGACATAGGCCACGAGCCCCTTCATCTCCCGGGTCGGGGCGACGATGGTCACCGTCTCGCGTTTGAACTCCCCCTGGGCGCGGCTGGGATACAGAACCGGCTTGGCTTCGGTGTCCTCGGCGAAGCCCAGACCCTCCAGGTTCGGGACCACGGCGACCGTCCTGTCCCCTTTGGGCTTGAAGAGGGCCTGGAGGGCCGGCGAGTCCTCAAAGGCCGGCTTCCCGTCCGCGCCCTTCACCACCTTCGCCTCCACCACGTGGAAGAGCCAGCGGAACTTCGGCATGATGGTGTCCGGCACCACCGTCTGCGGGTCCCAGTGGTGCGCGTAATGCCAGCCGTCTGCGTACTTCATGCCGACCCGGGTCAGGTCGGGTCCGATGCGCCGCGTGCTGAAGAGGTGGGGCAGGTCGAAGGCGTACTCTCCCGCCTGGGACACGGGACCCCACCGCCGGGTCTCCCCGGTGACGGAGCGGACGTACTGCGAATGGCAGTACCAGCAGCCTTCCCGGATGTACACCTGGCGGCCGAGCCGTTCCAGCTCCGTGTAGTCGCTGGTGTCGTAGCGGATCCACTTGAGGTCCCCCACCGCCGTTCGCACGACCCGCGTGACGGCCTTCTGCTGGGTCTGCGGGATGAGCGCCGGCAGGAAGCCCTGGATGAAGAGGGCGAGGGTGATGAAGCCGAATCCGGCGATGATCGCGACCGTCCGTGCCTTCTGCACGGCCCCTCCCCCTTACGCCGTCCCCCGGCGGGATGACCGCATGAGGGTGATGATCAGGAGGGCGATCCCGATGTCCATGGAGATGCCCGAGAAGGTGCGGACGTACCAATAGGGCTGCATGGAGATCAGCGAGTACACCCACTCCGTCTGCGCCATGAGCATGTATCCCTGCTGGAGCCCCTGGGCGGTCAGGACGAGGCCCATCACGGAGATCCCCAGGGTGATGAGCCAGAAACCCCAGTTGCCCAGGCGGAAGCTCCACAGGGGCTGCCCGGCGATCCGCGGCCAGACGTAGGCGGCGCCGCCCAGGGCCCAGATGACGAACGTACCGAAGACCGTGAGGTGGGAATGGGAAATGACGAAGTCGGTGAAGTGGGTGGGCTGCTGGACGAGCCGGAGGGCCTCGGTGGAGCCCTGGAAGCAGCCGACCAGGTACATGAGCGAGCCCGTGATGAGGAACTTGGCCGGGAGGTTTCTGCCGAGCTCGTGCCACTTCCCGATCATCGTCCCGAAGAAGTTCTGCAGGACCGTCCAGACCGGGATGATGAGCAGCATGCTCGAGACGATGGAGATGGTCTGGGCCCACTCGGCGATGGGGCTGTACAGGTAGTGGTGGATGCCCACGAAGGGATAGAAGAAGGCCAGCGACCAGAATCCGATCAACGAGAGCTTGTGGCTGTAAATGGGATTCTTCACGCTGGCCGGGAGGAAGTAGTAGATCAGGACGTAGCCGGCCGGGGTGATCCACAGGCCCACCACGTAATGGATATAGAGGCCGTGGAGGGCGGCGTTGTTGATCCCGGGAAAGAAGTACGGGACGAGGTAGGCGCCCAGGAGGAGGTTGATATCGGTCCAGATGAAGGCCGCCACCAGGTACCACAGGCTCACGTACAGGTGGGGCTCCTTGCGGCGGGCCACGGTGACGAAGAACTGGTAGGTGACGCCGAGCATGGCCAGCAGCAGGAGGAGCTTCGACACGGGATTGAACTCCCCCGCCTCGAGGCCGTGGTTGTAGCCGAGGGCCAACCCCACCACCCCCACCACCAGGCCGGCGGTCCAGAGGGAGAGGATGGGAAACCCCCATTCCTCCTTATGGACGCGGATGCCGCAGAGTCTGGGCACGATGTAGTAGCACAGCCCGATGAACAGGGTGCTGAAGGCCCCGAAGATCACCCCGTTGACGTGGATGGGCCTGAGCCGCCCGAAGGTCAACCAGGGAACGTTCCCGAGAAAGTCCGGGTAGTTGAACTTCGTGGAGAGCAGCACCCCGATCACGGGAAAGAATAGGACCCAGACAAACCCCCAGGCCAGCCAGGCCCGGATCAGGGGCGTGTTGATCAATTCCTGCTCCCGACGCACCGCCCCCGTTGTCATCTCCTCCTCCCTGACTCGAAGATCCCACCCGGGGACGTCCGGGCCGCCGGCAACATCACGCCAGGCACGAGAGGTCCCCCCCAAAAAAGTCAGGACATCCCCAGGCGAGAGCCAAGAAGGATGTCCTGACACTCCGGTGGGACCCGGCGACGGTCCGGCTAGCGCTCACCCCGCTCTCTACAGGACCAAGCCGTGGGGAAGCTCGGGCTGAGACCGTCTCGTGGTGGAAGTGACCGGGGAGCTAGTGCCTCCCCGGGTCAATGCCCTTCCCCTTGTTCCAGTGCATGATGAAGGCCTCATAGGCCAGCATCTGCTCGCTGTCTGCCGCCAGCGCAGGGGCCCGAAGCTGGCGCGTGACGCACCAGTTGATCTGCTCCCGGAGGGTTGCCACCTTCGACAGTTGCAGGGCGTACTTGGGCCAGGTCTCGGGGTTCGTGTCTGCCGCATCCGGATGGCACATGGCGCAGGCCATCCCGACCGTACTCCCGTTGCTCGGCACCTTGAGGTCGGGTCGGTCAACGGGATGCGGTTCCGCATGCCAAAGCGCCTCGCCCTTGCGAACCCAATCCAGTCGCTCCTGCTCGTATGCGTCGACCTGCTCCTTCGTGGGAACCTGCCTAAAGCCATCCGCCCGGCCCACCAGCATGATCAGCCCACCGAGCAAGACCGGGCCCCACCACCAACGAAGCCGTCGCATGTTCGCCCTCCTCGTCCCCACCATTCACCAATCTGGAAGGCTGACCCCGTTGATTGCGATTGCTCCTTCCTGCAAGGTCGCCGGCAGATTTTCCCCTCAAACGGACTTGTCGAGGCCCCCCGCGCCGCTCCGGGCGCGACCCGGCGGCGCGGGGATCGCTCAGCGGGTCAGGCGTACCGCTTCGTCGGGTGCCCCCCAGGATACCGCTCCTCGGGTCGCCCGAAGATGTGGTACTCGTTGTAGACGGTGTACTGCGTGCCCCGGGTCACGAGATCCACGAAGCCCTTGCCCCAGCCCACCCCATCAAAGGGATCGCCCGGGTCGGACCGCGGCATGCGCTTCATCTCGAGGGGAAGCGCCACGGGAGGATAGGGCCACGGCCAGGCGGTGGAGAGCATCCCGATGGACCGGATGTGCTCGATCTCCTTATAGACAGCTTGATGCACGTGTCCGTGCAGGCAGGTGACGCTCTTGAAGGGCTTTAGCATCTCGAGGATCGAGATCCCTTCCACGGTCGCGAAGCCCCAGTTGGGGTAGTACATCCACAGCGGGGCGTGGGTCATGACCACGAGGGGAGTCTCCTTGGGGACCGTCTTGAGATGGTTGCGCAGCCATTCCAACTGGGCCTGACCGATCCCCCAGAGCCCGGCGACCTTCCCGTCCAGCTTCAGCATCTCGCCCATCCGCTGCTGGGGGGTCCATCCCCGGTCGGTCCAGTAGTCCCTCGTGAGGATGTTATTCACGGCCACGAAGTGCACGCCGTTGTAATCGAGAGCCCACGGAATCTTCCCGAACAACTGCTCGTAGGCCGCCCCCATGTCGTAATACCAGTCGTGCTCGCCGTTGATCTGGAGGATCTTCTTGGTTTTGAGCCTGGCGAGGATCCTTTGCCCCAGCTCCATCTCTTCCTTCCGGCCGAGGTGGGCCAGGTCCCCCATGAAGAAGACGATGTCCGGCTGAGGGTTGAGTTGGTTGATCTCCGCCACGCCCCTCTCGAACGTCTGCACGAAGCGCGCGGTCGTGTGGTTTTCCGGCGCCCAGGTGATCTGCAGGTGCGGGTCGGCCAGGACGGCGAATCGGAACGGGGTGACCCGTCCCTCGGCACTCGCGACGTTTACCACGCTGACCAGCGGCACCCCGCTCAGGAGGACCCCGGCCGCCGTGCCGGCCATGGCGCTCTTGGCGAGGAACTCCCGCCGGGTGACCCCGGGCTGCGTGATCCGCCCCATGTCCGCCCCATTCTCGATGAACTCGAAGGAGTCGTGCATGGGCGTGTATTCCTGCAGCTCGCCCGTGACCTCCCCTCGCCGGTAGACCCCCGGGATCTCGGCCGGAAGCTTCTTGATCCGGAGATGCCTGAGGAATTCCCCGAAGTGGAACTTCCTCTCCTTCATTGGTGGCCCTCCGCCCGATGGCGAAGCCGCGTCCCTTCCGCTACGGCTTCATCGAGAATTCGAACACCACGCTGACCCTTCCGCCTGCCTTTACAGTCACCTCCTTTTCCTGCTTTCCCAGGGTCTCATGCCATGCGATGAGCTTGTACGAACCCGGCGGAATCTCGTCCAGCCGAAACGCCCCATCGGCTTTCGTGATCGCGACGTAGGGGTGCTCGCCCACGTAGATCCAGGCATGCATCCATCCGTGGGCATCGCATTTGACTTCGTGAATGGCCGGTCGCCTGAGCCGGAGCTTCGTCCTCTGGCCCTTGTTCGGCTGGGCGATGTTGAACACCGATCGGGCTCCGGCCAGCTCCAGCCCTTCGAAGCCGTGCGAGTTATGGAGGACCGGGTCGCTGTTGACCATGGTGATCTCGCCCGGGGGGAAGGCGGAGACCCGGGGAGCGAAGTCGCAATTCTTCTGGTCGAGCACGAACCCCCCGGTCGGCATCTTCCACGCCTTCCCCTTCGCGATCCCCTCCAGGTAGACGATGGCATTGGTGATCCGGCCATTTTTCACCAGGAGTTCCTTGGACTCGCGGGTGATGGACTTCGTGCCGGTGACGGGGTCCAGACCGCAGACGTCGATATCTTTCCCCATGATGATCTTCTTGGGCGCCGGCGCCTCACCCTTGAAGGCGACGTTTCCTTCGACCACCGCCCCGTCCCTCACCGGGACGGCCTCATAGGCATGAGCGATGGGGGAGTAGGCGAGAAGGCCAGCCATCGGACCGGCCATCAGGGCCTTCCAGATGCCCCTTGCCATCGTTCCTCCTCTGGAGTACGAGGCCCACCCGGGCAGGGTCGCTAAAGAGTGTTATCTAGGAGTGATTCTCTACTAGGATGACCGGGTCTTTACCACCTGTTCTCGGAGCCTGTCAAGAGGAATCGTCCCGCGAGGAAATAGTAATGCATTCAGGGAGTTAAGGGCGAACCGCCACCCCGTGGGGGCCCCGGCCTACCGGGACTACCACCACGACGGTCTGAGTCTGGAGATCAACAATGGCAAGCGTATCGTCTGCGCGGTTCGTGACAAAGAGCTGGAGCCCATCCGGGGAGACCGCGAGCATGTCAGGGCGCCTTCCGGTCGGGATTTCGCGCACAACCCGGTGGGTCGGGAGGTGGATCACCGAGAGCGTATCGGTGCCTCTGTTGGCGACGTAGATGAACTGGCCATCGGGGGAAACCGCCAGGCCGTGGGCATCCAGGCCCGTTTCGATCGAGAGGACGTCCTTGAGGCTTCCGGCATCGATCACCACGACCCGGCTTTCGCCTCCCGTGGTCACGTAGACGTGCCGCCCGTCCTGGCTGACCCCGAGCCCCATCGCGTCCTTCCCCGCGGGAACCCGGCCAAGGACCCCGCGGCTCTGCACGTCTACGACCCAAACCTCCTCGCTCCCACTGTGGCTGATGAACGCCCGGCGGCCGTCTTTCGAGAACGCGACCAATTGCGGAGCCTTCCCCACCGGGATGACCTTCACCCGCTCCTTTGTGGCGCTCTCGAAGATCCAGACGTCGTCGGATCCGGGGTTGGCGAGCCAGGCTTCCCTGCCATCGGGCGTAAAGGTCACGGCGTGCGCCCTGGTCCCGCCCTGGATCGTCGTCAGGACCTTCCGGGTTCCGGTATCCAGGATGCTGACGGCGTGGGAGCCGACGTGGGCGATCCAGGCTTCGCGACCGTCGGGGCTGAAGGTGACGTTGTGCGGCTTGGACGAGGCGGGCCGGTGAGGCGGGTGCAGCTCCACCGGGGCACCGGGAAGGGCGCGCCCCTGCATCCACCCCCCGGAGGGGACGGTGGCGACCACGCTTCGTGAGGCCACGTCAATGATGGAGATGTCATCCGATAACTCGTTGGTCACCCAGACTTCTGTCGCTGCGGCCGTCTCGCGCCCGAGGCCCGCAAGAAGAACGAGAAGGAATAGTGCCGGAACACCCCGGGGACGGATCGCGCGCCGGATCATATTGCCCCTTGAAGACGCCCTCGGACTCGCGAGGGTTCCCGGCGACAATGCTATCTCTCCGGCTTCTCCAGAGGGTCGGCCTTTCCCCGAGCCAATTCCTGGTATCGACTATCGCGCTTCAAGGCTTCAAAGGAGGGGCCCGCCAGTCTCTGCCGCCACCCCTCCTCGGCCCACCCCAGCTGTTCGAACCACAGGCGCCCTTCTCGGAGCCAGGCCACCGCATGATCCGGATCCCCGATCATAGAGTAGGCCTCGGCCAGCGTCACTGCGGCGTTCAGCCTGCCCGTCCTGTCGCCTGGATGGGCAACCTCGAAGGCGGTCTTCAGGTATGGGATGGCGAGGGTGGGCTCCTCCCACTTCAGGTAGATATAGCCGATCCCAAACTGGCCCCGGGTGTCATTGGGCGCGATGGCGATCGCCTTCTTGAACTCTCGAAGAGCCGAATCGAGATCCCCCTTCTCGACGTAAGCGTATCCGGCCTCCATCGGGCCGAAGTGGACAGCCTCCGCCGCCGGCCCGCCGAGGGTGGCAACCCCCGCCATGAGAACCGCGCTCCTGAGAAAGGGGTACGATCCACCCATTAGCGGTCGGCGGCCTAGCAACAGAATTTCAGCGCCTCTTCAACGGCATAGCGGTGACCCTCGCTGTTGGTGAAGACGACCCGAAGCGGGGCCTCCTCGGTGGTGCGCAGCTTGAAGGTGATGAAGGGGGTATCACTCAACGCCGAGGTCATTTCGTAGAGACTCACCCGTTCTTCGGCGTAATACACCTCCATCGTCTTCAGGTAGAAGGGAGGCTTGACCTGGAGAAAGGCCCCGCCGCGCTTCTCCAGGCCGGTTCGGGAGGGATGTCGGAACTTGACCTGGACCTTGACGACCTTGTCCCGGGCCATCGGCTCGGGGAACCTCAGGATTGGCTGGCCGATCTCATTGTTCTCCCGTCCTTCCCCGGCCGTGGCGCATCCTTCGCTCAGGACCGTGATGGGTTGGCTGGCCCGCCACTCCCCGTGCTGGCTGCAGTTGGCCAGGACCGCGAGCGAGGAGTCCCCTTCGCTCATGCGCACCTGTGTCGAGAGGTACGCCTCCCCGTTGGCCGGGGTCAGATGGAATCTCCCCTTCGAGACCACGGGATCGTCGTAATTCAGGATCTCGAGAGCCTCGATGTGATGGCCCGTCTCCATCGGGTGCCCCAGGCTCACCACGACGGGGACAACCGAACCCGTGGGAGCGGTACGTGGCGCGGCAACCCTGGGCAGGTGGCGCCTGCCGTGTTCCGAATCCGGACCGCGCGCCTCTCCCTCCTGGCCGGGCATGCCCCAAGCGCTTGGCCCCCGCCTCCAAGGGAGCGTGCCGGCGACGGTAAGGGCAAGGCCGCCCACCAGGAGCTCGCGCCGCGCGAGTCCGCGAATCTTCGGCCTCTCCATACGTGATCTCCTGCAGGAATTCTCGGAGCAATTCTTAGATAGGAATCATCCTCGATGGGGCTTCAAAAAAAAGGGGGAAGCCATCCTTAGGCCTTCCCCCTCCCCTTCGCACAATCCCGGCACAGGCTATGGACCCACACCGTATGGCCGAGCACATGATGCTCCTTGAGCTGCTCCGGTAAGGGAATCGCGTTGAGAAAGGGTTCGTAGAGGTCCTCGATCCTCTTGCACTGGGTACAGATCAAGTGGTGATGGGGCGCAAGATTCGCCTCGTAGCGGGTATTCTCATGAAAGGGGCCCACCTCGGAAACAAGACCGACCTTCTTGAAGGTCTCGAGCGTCTTGTACACGGTGGCCAGGGACACCGTGGGGTGTTGCCTCCGGACTTCCTTGTAGACCATATCGGCGCTCGGATGGTCAGCCGAGCCGGCGATGGCCCGGTAAATCACCAGACGCTGGTGCGTTGCCTTGAGGCGTTTCTTCCGGCAAACATCGATGAACCGCTTGACCCTCTCTTCGAGAAAGTGACTCTGTCGAGTGCTCATTGGCCTCCAGGGTGAAGTTGTCCGCACTGTGCCTGAGAGTCGGCTACGGTCCCCAGCACTCCCAGGAGTAACCCGCCTGATAAACTACGGCCCATCCCTTCAAGATGTCAACTGCATTTTGCGGTCTCTCCGAGCTGAAAGGCGAAAGCGAATCCCGCTCGGGGTTCCAGCTGCCCTGTTCCCCCCGTCGCTGAGCCCGGCCGGTAGCCCTCCCCGCTGAGCCGGGCCTGGCGGCTACCGGACGAATGGCCCGCGCCGGGGGGACCGGGCGGAATCCCCGTACACGGCTAGCGGGTACACCACCGCACAGCCGAAGAGCCCCCAGAGGATATTGAACATCGCCCGGCGCGCGGTCTCGGCGGTCATCGCGGCCGCCAGGTCGCCCACGCGGGCAAGGGTGCCCAGCCCCTCCGCAAGCTGCCCGTCCACCCGCTGCAGCGTCGCCACAAGCTGCGCGTTGAGCTCGCGCTGCTCCCCGAGGGACTGGGTGATGCCGACCCGGGCCTCCTCCACTCGCTCCAGGAGGACCTCCGGCTCCGCCTTCAGCGGGATCCGCTTCAGGAACCGGTCGATGCCCTGCACGACCCGCCCGCCGGCCTCGAGGTGAACCTGGCCCCCGGCGATCACCTGCCGGGCCTCCTGGAAGGGATCGAGGCCGAGACGGGCCGCGACGCTGCCAGGCGGCAGCCAGTAATAGTTGACCGAGTAGAACCCCATCACGATGAAGGCGACCGCGAACACCCGGTACATATGAGGCCCCTCCAATAGGAGAATAAGAACGGAGACCCCGAGACGCCTCATCCACTGGCAGGCGCGGGAGCCCACTCCCCGCCGCCACCCTAGTCCGGACGACCTGTCCGCGTCAACTGCCGCGGCGAGGGGGTCGCGAGCGCCTGCAGGGCTGCGGGCTTGACAGATTCCCGATCCCGTCTAGGATGAGTATTGATGGCCCGCCAAGCCGGGGAACGGACCCTGGCGGCGGCAGTGAGGGAGGCGATGGCGCAACTCACCCAGGAGAAGTGCGTGGCCTGCCGGGCCGATGCCCCGGTGGTCACCGACCCGGAGATCGCGGAGCTTCATCCCCAGGTGCCCGACTGGAAGCTGATC
This sequence comes from Candidatus Methylomirabilis sp., assembly GCA_036000645.1. Taxonomy (NCBI): domain Bacteria; phylum Methylomirabilota (SeqCode); class Methylomirabilia (SeqCode); order Methylomirabilales (SeqCode); family Methylomirabilaceae (SeqCode); genus Methylomirabilis (SeqCode); species Methylomirabilis sp. (SeqCode). The sequence goes on along the minus strand of DASYVA010000048.1, from coordinate 13,768 downwards.
GTCCAGGACGGGATCCGGAAGCTGGAGCGCACCTATCGCTTCCCGGACTTCGCGAAGGCCCTCGCCTTCACGAACGCGGTCGGAAGCCTGGCGGAGGAGGAGGGACACCATCCCCGCATCGTCACGGAGTGGGGCAGGGTGGCCGTGACCTGGTGGACCCACAAGATCCGCAACCTCCACCGCAACGACTTCATCATGGCCGCCAAGACGGACCGGCTCTATACCCGATCGGGCGCCTGAGCTCGGCCCGACCTGCGGAGATCACAGGGCTCCACGCCGGAACCGGGGACAGGGCGGAGAACCATGGGCGAATTCCTGGAGCGGAAGATCAGCGGCCTGACGGTCCGCATAGATCGCGACACCTGCATCAGCACGTCCAACTGCATGAAACTCGCCGCGGACGTCTTCGAGTTCGACGCCGAGAAGATCTGCACCTTCAAGGAGCACGCGCCGGACATCGAGCGCGAGCGCTTGCTCGAGGCCTGCACGGTCTGTCCCGTGAACGCGTTGATTGTCCTGGACGCCGACGGCAAGCAGCTCGTTCCCTGATCCGGGCGCGCGGGTCCGACCCGTACGCGGACCCGGAACTGGGTTGCTGGCGCCGGCCTAGGTGCCGATCTTCCCGCCGTCCTCCCGGTAGATCGCCACCACGCTCGGGCGGGGCGGCATGTCGTCCCAGTTGTCGGGCCAGCGGCTTTCCGGCTTGTCGTAAGTGACCTTGCTCCCGAAGCCGGGGTGCTGGATCGCCACGAAGAGGGTGCGGCCATCGGGGGTGAAGGCCGGGCCGCAGACCTCGGCCCCGGCGGGGGAGCTCAGGAAGCGGCGCGCCCGGCCCCGCTCCGGCCCCTGCGTCTCCAGGGCGAAGATCCCGTCGTTCACGCCGAGGGCATCCTCGATCCCGTCGGTCGCCACCCACAGCCGCCCGCTCTCCTCGAAGGCGAAGTTGTCGGGGCCGGCGAGCGGGCTCACGTCGGTGTGGCCCTGGTAGTCCGCCTGGTGGTCGGGGTTCTTCGGGTCCCCGCCTTTCACGAAGATCTCCCAGCGGAAGCGCGCGGCGGCGTGATCGTTTCCGTCCTCGGTGATCTCGATGATGTGGCCGAACTTGTTGTTGGCCCGCGGATTGGCCTTGTCCACCTGCTCGGGCTTGCGCCGGTCGTTGCTGGTCAGCGCGCAGTAGACCTTCCCGCTCACCGGATTGGCCTCGACGTCCTCCGGGCGGTCCATCTTGGTCCCGCCGATGAGGTCCCCGGCCCGGCGCGTGCTGATCACCACCTCGGCCTGGGAGGAAAACCCGTTCGCCTCGGTGAGCGGCCCGACCCCGTAGGTCAGCGGCAGCCACTCTCCCGTCCCGTCGTCCCGGAAGCGCGCGACGTAGAGCGTCCCGCTGTCGAGGAGGCGCATATTGGCCCCTCGGTCCTTCGGGTCGTTGCGCCCGGCGGAGATGAACTTGTAGAGGTATTCGAAGCGGGCGTCGTCCCCCATGTAGGCCACCGCCCGGCCGTCCTTTGAGAGGATCGTCGCCGCCCCCTCGTGGATGAAGCGGCCCATCGCCGTGTGCTTGACCGGCGTGGACTGCGGATCGTAGGGGTCAATCTCCACGATCCACCCGAACCGGTTCGGCTCGTGGGGCTCCTTCTTGAGGTCGAAGCGATCGTGAAAGCGGGCCCAGCCGTACCGGCCGGTCCCGACGCCGTACCGCCCGTGCAGCGCCTTGAGCGCGGGGTCGGCCAGCTCGTCCGCCTTGCCGGTGAAGTAGTTGTGGATGTTCTCCTCGCCGGTCAGGATCGTCCCCCAGGGTGTCACGCCCCCCGCGCAGTTGTTCAAGGTTCCGAGGACCGTGAGACCGGCGGGATCGGCCGCCGTGCGCATGAGGGGATGCCCCGCGGCGGGCCCCCGGATCGCCATGGGGGTCGCCCCCGTGATCCGCCGGTTGAAGAGCGAATTCTTGACGACCGTCCACTCGCCCCGGCTCCCGCGGCCCACCTCGACCACCGTGAAGCCGTGGGCCGCGATCTCGATCTCCACGATCTCCCGGGTCTTGGTGTCCACCTTCCCGTCCCACCCCGGGAACATCAGCGGTGACCGGGCGTTCTCGTGGTTGACCCCGAGAAGCCCGCGGCTCGAGGAGGTGCTCCCCTGCGGCAGGGGCATGTACCCGATGAAGTCGCAGTCGTAACCGAACTGCCGGACCTGCTTCCCCGCCGTCTGGGCCTTCGGGTCGAACGCCGGGGCGTCCGCGAACAGCCCGTCCCCCCACCGCACCACGACGGCGTGCTTGTACCCCTGCGGCACGATCAGCTTGTCCTCGGTCGAGGCCGGCACCGGCGTGAAGCCGGCCGCGGCCTCCGCGCGGGCGGATCGGGACGCCCTGAGCGGCCCCGCGGAGATCAAGACGAGGCTGGCCGCGGCCCCCTTGAGGAGGCTCCGCCGGCTCAGGCGGGCGGCCAGCACCGATGCGAAGGTCGGGTTGCCGCTGGGGTTGACGGGGCGCCCGTCCTCCTGTTCGATCTCCCACCACGTTCTCGAGACTCCATCCATGGTGCCCTCCCCGGGAAGAGCGCGGGCCGCGCCTTCCCTCATCGCGTTGGCGGGATCGGGTCGAAGGCGAAGGGCAGGAGGCCCTTCGCGTCATCGAACCGCTTCCGAAGCGCCTTCCGGTCCTTCGCGCACAGGTCCACCAGGGCGTAGCGATAGCTCTCGTCGTCCTGCAGCTCGTCCGACAGTTTCTCGCCCTCCCTCACCAGGATCTCGACGAAGGCCTCCGGGAAGCGGCCCGCCAGCCCCGCGACCTCCGCCGCCGCCGGGACCCGCCGGACGAGGCCGTCCTCGAAGGTCCGCAGGACGAAGGACGCCGCGACCCGGCCGCGGCGCCGGCCCGGCCCCCAGACCTCCCGCCCGCCCGGCTCCCGCCCCAGGACCATCTCGAGCTGCATCGCGTACAGGTCAATCCCCTCCACCATCCGGTACAGGGGCGCGAACTGGGAAGACATCCGGCCGTTGATCTCGATGAGATGGATGGCGTCCTGCTCCTCCTGGTAGAAGAACTCGATGTTGAAGAAGGTCCGGTCGAGGCCGACCGCCCGGACGCACCGCTCCGCGAGGCGCGCCATCCGCTCCTGGACGGGGGCGGGGAGCCGGGAGGGATACTCGAACCGTTCGAAGCTCGAGGAGCGGAGGAAGAAAAACGAGTCCACGACCCCGAGCGGCACCACCTCCCCGTTGAAGGCGTAGCCATCGAGCGTGACCTGATGACCTCCGAGGAGGTCTTCGACCAGGAGGGCCGCGGCGGGAACCGCCCGGAAGGCGCCGTCGAGATGGGAGGCAGCCACGAGCCCGTCGAACATCGCCGCGATCCCGGCGAGCCTCCGCCGGGCCTCCACCACCACGCGCGTGAGATCGGGGAAGGTCGCGATGGGCCGGGCCAGGATGGAGAGGTAGGACTTGACCGGCTTGACGAAGACGGGGAGGGGCATGGGCAGGTCCGCGGCGGCAGCATCCCGGGAAAGGTCGAGGACATGGAAGCGCGGCGTCGCCTCCGGAGCGGCCTCCCGCTGCCGGAGGCGCGAGTAATACTTGTGCTGGCAGAGGAAGAGGGACTCGAAGGAGGGCGCCGGGAGCCCGACGGCCTCGGCGACCAGGGCGGCCATCAGGGACGCCGGGAAGTCGTCGATGCCGACGACCGCCCGGTAGCCGCTCCGGCGCCGCCGCACGGCCCGGATCGTCTCCTCCACGAACCGCACCGCGTCGAACCCCGCACCGTGGGTCTCCTCGTCCGTCCCTCGAAAGTCCAGCGGATACGCCTCCCGGATCTCCGGCCGCGAGAAATGCTCCCGATCCCGGGCGGTGGGGCAGAGCACCAGGACGCGTTCCGGCGGTTCGGACATCTGCACCTCCCCTCCCGGGACCAGGCGGGAGCCCTGGGGCGAATGCCGGCGACCCCCTCGCCCTGGGGGAGCGAGCCTTCGTCATCGGTGGTGCAGATGGACCGGGCCTGCCTCCGGGGAGATGCCCGGCCGCAGCCGGTTACGCTGCCCCGCCGCGCGGGGGGCGGGCTCAGTAGCCGCTGATGTAGGGGAGGCTCCTGGCGACCCGGTCGATCGCCCCCCCGGCCTCGAGGAGGACCTGGGTGGCGTTCCAGGTGCCGGTCAGGAACAGGTTGCGGGGCCCATCCGGGATCCCGGCGGGGATGCTCCGCTCCGCGAAGCGCACCAGCCGGTTCTCCACGTCGAGCAGAATCTCCCGGTCCGGATGGCGCGTCACGGCTTCCAGCAGCCAGCCGACATCCGCCGGGTCGGCGGTGAGGCAGGGCAGACCGAGAGCGGTGGAGTTCCCGAAGAAGATCTCCCCGAACGATCCGCCCACGATCCCCCGGATTCCCCAGCGCCGAAGCGCTTCGGGGGCGTGCTCCCGGGAGGAGCCGCAGCCGAAGTTCTGCCCGACCACGAGGACCGCGGCCCCGTGGTACCGGGCCTGGTTGAAGGGATGCGCGGGGGCCTGGAGGCGATCGTCCCCGAAGATGTGCTCCTCGAGGCCCTCGAACGTGACGCTCTTCAGGAAACGGGCGGGGATGATCCGGTCGGTGTCGATGTCATTGCCGGGGACGGGGATCCCCCGGCCGACGATCTGCCGCCGGACGTCTTCCTGGCTCACCGGAGCAGCTCCCGCACGTCGGTGACCGCGCCTGCGATGGCCGCCGCCGCCACCATGGCCGGGCTCATGAGGAGCGTTCGCCCGGTGGGGCTCCCCTGGCGCCCCTTGAAGTTCCGGTTGCTGGAGGAGGCGCAGATTTCCCGGCCCTTGAGCTTATCCTCGTTCATCCCCAGGCACAGGGAGCAGCCGGCCTTGCGCCACTCGAACCCGGCCCCCAGGAAGATGTCGTGGAGTCCCTCGGCCTCGGCCGCGGCCGCCACCGCCTGCGACCCCGGGACCACCAGGGCGCGGACCCCCTCGGCCACCTTCCGCCCGCGGGCGACCTCGGCCGCCGCCCGCAGGTCCGAGAGCCGCGCGTTCGTGCAGGAGCCGATGAAGGCCACGTTGATGGGCGTCCCCGCGATCGGCCGCCCGGGCGTGAAGTCCATGAAGGCCAGCGCCTCGGCCCAGGCCGCCCGGTCCGCCTCGGGGGCCGCGGCCGGATCCGGGATGCGCTCGTTCACCCCGACCGACTGGCCCGGGTTGATCCCCCAGGTGACCACGGGCGGGATCTCCCCGCCGTCCAACCGGACCACGTCATCGAAGGGCGCGCCCGGATCGGTCGCCATGCTCCTCCACCAGGCCACCGCGCGGTCCATGGCCGGGCCCTGCGGCGCGAAGGGCCGCCCCTTGACGTAGGCGAAGGTCGTCGCGTCGGGATTCACGTAGCCGACCCGCGCGCCCGCCTCGACGCTCATGTTGCAGACGGTGAGGCGCTCCTCCATGGACATCGCCTCGACCACCGACCCGGCGTACTCGTAGGCGTAGCCCACGCCCCCCTTGACCCCCAGCCGCTGGATGATCGCCAGGATCACGTCCTTGGCGTACACGCCGCGCGCCAGCCGGCCCTCCACGCGGATCTGCCGGGCCTTCGGCTTGGAGAGCGCCAGGCACTGGGTGGCCAGGACGTCCCGGACCTGGCTGGTTCCGACGCCGAAGGCGAGCGCGCCGAGCGCCCCGTGGGTGGAGGTGTGGCTGTCGCCACAGGCGATCGTCATGCCGGGCTGGGTCAGGCCCAGCTCGGGTCCGATGACGTGGACGATGCCCTGCCGCCCGCTGTCCAGGTCGAAGAGGGGGATGCCGAACGCCTTGCAGTTCCGGACCAGGTGGACGGTCATCTCCTCGGCCAGGACGTCCCCGAAGGGGCGGCGCTGGGAGGCGGTGGGGACGATGTGGTCAATGGTGGCGAAGGTCCTGTCGGGGGAGCGGACCTTCAGGCTCGCCTCCCGGAGCATCTGGAAGGCCTGCGGGCTCGTCACCTCGTGGACGAGGTGCAGGCCGATGAGGAGCTGCGTCTGCCCCGAGGGGAGCGTCCGAACCGTGTGGGCGCGCCAGACCTTGTCGAGGAGGGTCTCCGCCATGATGCCCAGTATTTTCCCAGATTGCTCCGCGGGGCGCAAGTCCCGGTGGCCGGGGGGAGCCTGCCCCTTGCTCCGCGGGAGGGTCTTCGTCTATGCTCCCTCTGCCGCCGGCCGTCGCTGCCGAGGCCGGCAAGGAGCCCCCGTCATGGAGACCGTCGGCATCGGGATCATCGGGTCGCGGTTCGCCGCCCAATTGCACGCCCACGCCCTGAGCAAACTGCGGGGGAGCAAGTGCGAGATCGTCGCCGTCTGCTCCAGGACGCGGGAGAACGGGGAGGCCTTCGCCCGCACGTTCAACGTCCCTCATGTGTACACCGACCACCGGGCCCTCCTGGAGCGGAAGGACGTCCACCTGGTGGACCTGGTGCTCCCGACTAACCTCCACCACACGATGGCCATTGATGCGGCCAACGCGGGCAAGCACGTCATCTGCGAGAAGCCGCTCACCGGCTACTTCGGCGAGGGCTCCATCGGCGAGACGGTGCCGCGCCAGACGATGCTCGAGGGCGCCCTCCGGAACGCCGACGCCGTGCTGGAGGCGTGCCGCAGGAACCGCGTGACCCTCTGCTACGCCGAGAACTTCGTCTACGCCCCGCCGGTCGCCAGGCTCCGGCGCCTCATGCAAGCGAGCGGGGGTGCTCTCCTGGACCTCCGGGCGGAGGTGAGCCATTCCGGCTCCCACGCGACCTACTCCCGCCGGTGGGCCACCTCGGGCGGGGGCTCACTGCTTCGGAACGGCTCGCACCCCATCGGGGCGGTGATCCACCTGAAGCACTTCGAGGGGCAGCTCACGCAGGGACGGCCGATCCGGACGAAGGCGGTCCTGGGCGATATCGCGAACCTCACCAAGACCGAAGCGTTCCGGCGGGAGCCGCGCAAGTGGATGGTTCAGGACTGGGAGGACGTGGAGGACTGGTCCGCCGCGATCCTCACCTTCGAGGACGGGACCAAGGCGACGGTCCTGTCCACCGACGTGAGCCTGGGCGGCGTGAAGAACCTCGTGACCGCCTACCTGTCGAACAGCGTGGTCCAGGTGAACATCAATCCCAACACGAGCCTGGTGGTCTACGCCCCGGACGCAAAGGTCTGGGGCGACGAGTACATCGCCGAGAAGGTGGAGACCAAGGCCGGGTGGCAGTTCCCGAGCCCGGACGAGGACTGGATGCGCGGCTATTCACAGGAGATGGAGGACTTCGTGGACGCCGTCCGGGAGCGCCGCGAGCCCCTCTCCGGCGCCCTGCTCGCCCACGAGACGGTGGAGGTGATCTACGCCGCCTACGTCTCGGCCGAGGAGGGGCGGCGGGTGGAGCTGAAGCGCTAGGCCGACCAGGCGCGCCGAGAAACCTTGACAGCGCCGGCCCCCTGGGGATAGCGTCCGGGTCACGCGCGCCCGGGCCGTCCCCTCCCCCCAACCGGCGGCCCGGGATTTCCGCCCCCGAGAGCGGATTCGGACCAACGGCCTTCCCCCCAGAGAGGAGAGCCCCCATGACCAGGATCGGCAGGCGGGAGTTTCTCAAGGCGGGCGCGGGCGCGGCCGTCGGCACCCTCGGGTTCCCGGCCATCCTCCGCGCGCAGGACACGATCAAGGTGGGCCACCTGACGCCGCGCACGGGCTTCCTGGGCCAGCTCGGCGCGTACGGGTTCATGGCCGCCCAGTTGGCGGTGGACGAGGCCAACGCCCGGGGGGGCGTGCTCGGACGGAAGGTGGAGCTGATCTCGGAAGACACCCCGAACCCGGGGGTGGCGGTGACGAAGGCGCAGAAGCTCATCGAGCGGGACCAGGTCCACTTCCTGATCGGCGAGATTTCCTCGGCCTCGGGGCTGGCGATCAGCGAGGTCGCCCAGCGGGCGAAGATCCTCTATGTCAACACCGGCTGGAACTCCGACGAGGGCCGGGGGGCGCGCTGCCAGCGGTACCTGTTCCACGTCGAGGGCTGCAACACGATGTACACCAAGACGATCGGACGCTGGCAGGAACGGCAGGGGAAGATCAAGGGGGGGCGCTGGTACTTCCTCACGGCCGATTATGCCTTCGGCCACGACCTCTACCGGGTCTCCTCCAAGTTTCTGAGCGAGCACGGCGGGACGAACCTGGGCAACGACATGGTCCCCACCGGGTCCCTGGACTACAGCTCCTACATCCTCAAGCTCCGCGCCATCAAGCCCGACCTGGTCTATCTCAACCTGGCGGGGACCGATCAGACGACCTTCCTGAAGCAGTACCGGGAGTTCGGCTCCCCCTTCCCGCTGGCCGGCGGCGTCATGGATACGGTCCCCTTCTGGGCGGCCGGGATCGACGCGCTGACCGGCTACTGGCAGAGCCTCTGGTACCACGACCTCAAAGAGCCCGGGTCGCCCGAGTTCACAAAGCGATTCAGCGAGCGCAACGGCAAGCCCCCGGACAACCAGGCCTGGGGGGAGTACGTCGGGATCCGGATCCTGCTCCAGGCCATCGCCGAGGCCAAGAGCACGCGCAGCCAGGACCTGGTCGCGCACCTGGAGAAGGGGGCCAAGTTCGACATCCTCAAGGGGCGGGAAGCCTGGTTCCGGGACTGGGACCACCAGCTCCTCCAGACCATGTACGTGGTCCGGGTCAAGGACAAGGCAAAGGCGAAGGACCAGTGGGACATCTTCGAGATCGTGGAGGCCCAGCCCGCGAAGGGGGAGTCGTACGAGTTGATCCAGCCCACGAAGGCCGAGAACCCCTGCCCCATGCCGGCGCTCTGAGCCCGGCCACTACATCCGAGCGAGGGCGGGCCCGTTCCCGCGGGCCCGCCCGCTGCCCATGCCCCCCCTCACCCTTCCGATCCTGATCGAGCACGTCGCCAACGGCCTGCTGGTGGGGGCCTACTTCGTCACCCTCGCCCTCGGCCTCTCTCTCATCTTCGGCCTGGGGGGCGTCATCAACCTCGCCCACGGGGCCTTCTACGCCCTGGGCGCCTATCTGGCGTTCGAAGTGCAGCGCCAGGCCGGCTTCGGGCCGGCGCTGATCTTGTCCCCGCTCCTGGTGGCCCTCCTGGGGATGGGGATCGAATCGCTCTTCCTGCGGCGCCTCTACCGGGGGGACCCGCTGCTGGGACTCCTCTTCACCTTCGGCCTGGCCATGGTAGGGGAGCAGGCGATCCGCATCGCCTGGGGAACTACGGGGCTCCCCTTCCAGATCCCCGAGGGGCTGCGGGGATTCGTGGCGCTCGGCGAGTTCATCTACTCCCGCTACCGGCTCTTCGCCATCGCGGTCACCGCCCTGGCGATCCTGGGGGTCTGGCTCGCCCTGGAGAAGACCCCGTACGGGATGATCGTCCGCGCCGGCACCCGCGACCCCGAGATGGTCCGGGCTCTCGGGATCAGCCTCCGTCCGGTCCTGACCGCCGTCTTCGGGTGCGGGGTGGCCCTCGCCGGCCTGGCCGGCGTCCTCTCGGCGCCCCTCGCCGGCGTCCACCCCGCCATGGGGACCGAGATCGGGACCGCCGCGTTCGTCGTGGTCGTCATCGGGGGGCTCGGGAGCTTCTGGGGCCCGGTCCTGGCCGGCCTCCTGGTCGGGGTGATCCGGAGCCTGATGGTCCTCTTCTGGCCGCCGGCCGCCGAGGCGTCCATGTACGCGCTCATGGCCCTGATCCTCCTCCTCCGCCCCCGGGGACTCCTCGGAGAGCGCTGGGAGCAGTTCGAGTGATCTGGCGCCATCCGCTCCTGCTGCTGGCTTTCGGCCTCGCGGTCCTCCCGGGGGTCATGCCGTACTTCGGCACGACCGTCTCGGTGGCCACCGAGATCGCGATCTTCGCCCTGGTGGGGTTCGCCTACAACCTCCTCCTGGGCTACACCGGCCTCGCCTCGTTCGGCCACGGCGCCTATCTGGGGCTGGCGGCCTACGCCGCTGCCCTCACCCAGATCCACCTGGTCAAGGGCTTCCTGACCCCGCTCCTGGTCGGGGTGGGAACGGCCGCGCTCCTGGGCGCGGTCCTGGGGTTCCTGATCCTCAGGAGGCGCGGCGTCTACTTCGCTCTCCTGACGCTCGCCTTCACCCAGATGTTCTTCTACATCGTCTACCGCTGGACCGCCGTGACCGGCGGGGAGAGTGGGCTGGGCGGCATCATCCGCCCTCCCCTCCCGGGCCTGGACCTGACGCACCAGCTCACCTACTACTACGTGACGGCGGCCCTGGTCTTCGCCGGCGCGCTGCTCACCTGGCGGATCGTGCACGCCCCCTTCGGCGCGGTGCTCCAGGCGATCCGGGAGAACGAGCGGCGGGCCATCTTCGTCGGGTATCCGGTCCAGCGGTACAAGTGGCTGGCCTTTGTCCTCTCCACGGCCCTCACCGGAGTGGCGGGGGTCCTCTTCTGCCTCCTCAAGCAGTTCGTCTTCGCCGACCTCGTGCACGTCACCATGTCGGGCGAGATCCTCGCCATGGCCATCGTGGGCGGCATGCGCCACTTCTTGGGCCCCGCGGTCGGCGCGGCCTTCTTCCTCCTCCTCCGGGAGGTCCTCACCAGCTTCACCCAGGACTGGCTCCTCTACTTCGGCCTCCTCTTCATGGCGTTCATCCTGTTCTCCCCCGACGGGATCCTCGGGATCCTCCGCCGGCTGGGTGCGCCGCTCCGGCGGGAGGCGGCCGAGCTGGCCGCCATGGCGGGCCGCATCGTCCCCGCTCCGGGATCGGACGGCCTCACCCTCCCCGGCGGTGGCGAACGACCCCCGCTCGGAGCGGTGCTCCTCGAGGCGCGGGGGGTGACCAAGCGCTTCGGCCGGCTGCCCGCGGTGGACCAGGTGGACCTCGAGGTCCGCGCCGGGGAGCTCCGGGCCGTCATCGGCCCCAACGGCGCGGGGAAGACCACCCTCTTCAACATCCTCTCCGGGCTCTTCCCGCCCGATGCGGGATCGGTGCTCTTCCGGGGCCGGGCGATCACGGGGCTCCGGCCGGACCGGATCGTGGCGCTCGGGGTTTCGCGGTCCTTCCAGATCCTGAGCACCTTCCAGGAGCTGACCGTCTTCGAGAACATTCGGCTGGCGGTCCAGGCGCGGAGCCCCAGGCGCTTCCACCTCTGGCGCGCGGCGGCGGGCTACGCGGCGGTCACCCGCGAGACGGAGGAGCTCATCCGGCTGGTGGGGCTTCGGGGCGTGGAGTCGGTCCGCGCCTCCGCCCTCTCCTACGGCGGCCAGCGCCTCCTGGAGATCGGGCTCGCCCTGGCCACGCGCCCCGTCGTCCTGCTCCTGGACGAGCCGCTGGCCGGGCTCTCCACGGCGGAGCGGGAGCGGGTCGCCGCCTTCATCCGGGGCCTCTCGCACGCGGTCACCGTCGTGCTCATCGAGCACGACATTGACCGGGTCCTGGCCCTGTCCGACCGGATCACGGTCCTCCACCTGGGCCGGGTCATCGCCGACGGGACCCCCGCGGAGATCCAGGCGCACCCCGAGGTCCGGGCCGCCTACCTGGGCGGGCGGGGCGCCCCCCGCCCGGCGGCTCCGGCCGCCCCCGTTCCCGCCGTCGCCCCCCTCCTGGGCGTGTCGGGTGTGGACACCTTCTACGGCAAGAGCCACATCCTGCACGACGTCTCCCTGGAGGTGCGGCCGGGCGAGGTGGTCGCGCTCCTGGGGCGGAACGGAGCGGGGAAGACCGCCACGCTCAACACGATCATGGGCCTCCGCCCCCCCCGCCGCGGGAGCATCCGGTTCCGGGGACGCGAGATCGCCGGGCTTTCGCCGGAGGCGGTGGCCCGCCTCGGCATCGGACTCGCGCCCCAGGGACGTCGCGTGTTCCCGAATCTGACCGTGGCCGAGAATCTCCGGCTCGCCCGGCTGGCCCGGGACGGCACCGGCCGGGCCCGGTGGGACGAAGCCAGGGTGGCCGAGCGCTTCCCCCGACTCCGGGAGCTGGCCCGGGCCCGGGCGGAGGTGCTTTCCGGCGGCGAGCAGCAGATGCTGGCCATCGCCCGGGCGCTGGTGGGGAACGTGGAGCTCCTGCTCCTCGATGAACCGTTCGAGGGGCTTGCCCCGGCGGTCGTAGAAGTGATCTTCGAGACCGTCGAGGGCCTCCGCGGCGAGACTGCTATCTTGCTCGTCGAGCACAACCTGGACCTGGCCCTGGCCCTCGCCGACCGGGTCTATGTCCTGGACCGGGGGGCGGTGACCCACAAGGGCCCCGCCCGCAGGCTGTTGGAGGACCTGGATCTGCGGCGGCAGGTCCTCTGGTTCTGACGGCCGGTGCCTGGCGTGACGCACCGCCCCGGCATGTCCGGGGACCACCGGTGGCCCGCCTGTTGCAAGGAGCTGCCTTTCCATGAACCTCCCCCAGCCACAGTCCCCGCCCGTGTCCCTTTCGGATACTCCGGTCCCCGAAACCCCCGGGCCCGCGGTGCCGGAAGCCACGGGAGACTCCGGCTCCCAGGCAGAAGAATTCCACGCCGAGCTCGAGCGGCACCTGGTCCAGTACTTCAAGCGCCAGCGGCGCCTGCCGATTATCGGCGTCCGGACGCTGGTTTCCGGTCTCCTCGATTTTCCCATCGTCATGCTGAACAACCTCGCCACCATCCCGGCCTCCCTTTCCGGCGTCATCGGCCTCAGGCGCCTCGCCCGCTGGCTCCAGGACCCGTGGCGCCGCCGCCGTGCCCTGGGGCGTATCCTCCCGCCCTACCGGACGCTCGCCGTCCGGTGGAAGGTCGCGGCCTTCGACCGGATGGTGACCCGACCCCTCCAGCAGCGGTACCCCGGCCTCATCGCGGGCCTGAACCGGCGGGAGCTGGAGGGCAGGCTCCTGGAAGTGCTGGCCGCGTGGGAGAAGGTTCCCACCTTCCTCGAGGCGGTCCTCACCCCGATCTGTTGGCTCGCGGGGATCACCTTCCTGGGCCTGGATCCCAAGACGGTCTTCTACCTTGCCTGGGACAAGGGCATCTACCAACAGTTCACGCTCTGGGGGCGCTCCTGGATCGTCCGTGTGGGCTACCGGATCGGCTGGTTCTTTGACGACTCGGTCCCGTGGGAGTACTCCCTCAAGTTCATCGGCGTCGGCCTGGTGGCCTACCTCCTCCTCTCTCTCGTGATCGAGTACGTCTCGGTGAAGTACTTCTACCGCCGCGGCGCCGCCCGCCGGCTCCTCGCCGAGGTGCTCGGGGACGCCCCCCCTTCCTAGCGCGCCGGCCTCCCCTTGACACCCTGCATCGCCCACGGTAAGGTGCGCCTCACCTTCCGTGCGGCCCCCCCCCGGGGTCGCGCCACCTCTGAGCAACATCTCCCCATCCTTGTGTTGCCCGGCGCGGCCCCGGCGTACCGGAACGCCCGGCAGAACAATCTGCCGGGCCCGACAACGTGTACCGGGGGCCGGCCAGGGAAGAGGAATTTCCGTCGGCCGCCCCGGCCGAGGGGGGCTGCAGCCGCGTGGTGGTGATCCGGGAAGAGGTGCGAGGGAGAGGGGATACAGAAAGGGGGCGGGCGATGGCATCCTTCGTGACGCTGGCCAAGTTTACCGAGCAGGGGATCAAGAACGTCAATCAGACGACCAAGCGGGCCGAGGCATTCCGGGAGATGGCAAAAAAGATGGGGGCGACGGTCAAGGAGCTTTACTGGACCCTGGGCCGGTATGATGTGGTCGTCAGTTTCGAGGCGCCGGACGACGAGACGGCGACTCGACTCATGCTCACCCTCGGGGCTCTGGGAAACGTGCGGACGGAGACCCTGCGCGCCTACTCCGCGCAGGAGATGGGGCAGGTTTTGAAGGGGATCAAGTAAGG
>DASYVA010000047.1 GCA_036000645.1 Candidatus Methylomirabilis sp. | reverse complement strand
CTCACCTCCACCTTCTCCCCCGGACGACCGTGACGTCCGTCCCGGCCCCCGCCGGGGGGGCCCACCGGCCCTCAGTCCTCCCGCCGGCCCAGAGGTGCCGGAGCCGCCGGGCGGCTACCTCCGCCAGGAAGAACAGGAGGGCCGCCCCGAGGAAGAACGGCCAGACATCCCGCGGCTGCCGGCTGAGCCGCCGATTCACCCCGAAGACCTCCTCCGCTTTCTCCAGGAACCCGCCCCCCGTCAGGGAGGTGAGCTTGGCCAGGAGGGCCTGGTTGATCCCGCTGCTCCGGTGCTCGGGAGAATAGGGGAGGACGAGGCTCCCGATCTCGGAGCCGATCATCGCCCCCTGCCGCCGCTGGGCCACCCCGATCAGGTACGCCCCCTGCTCCTCCGCCGCGAAGGTTCCCTCGTACTGCCCCGGCCCCACCTGCTTGAGGGGAATGACCAACCGGCCCTGGTCCGGGCCGACGATGCCAGCCTCCGCCTCGATGAAGTTGATGAACTCCCCCTGGGAGCTGGCCGCCTCCAGGCTCACGATCCCCACTCCGTCCCGGAAGGCCACATGGGTCACCACGTCGGCCCGATCCTTGGTCCGGAGGGTCCAGCGGACCATCTGCGCCACGAAGCGGCTGAAGGGGGGCCAGCGCAGCCACAGGACCCCCCACTTCGCCTTCAAGTCGGACGTGAAGGCGGCCGCCCGGCCCACTCCGAAGCGCCAGGCGGCCAGGACCGGGTCCCCCTGCGGCGAGCCCAGGAGGACCTCCGCGGTCAGCTTGGGGGTCGTGGCCACGTACCCGCCCAGCGGCGGGACCTCCCGCCAGTCAATGTTTCGAAGGATCTCGTGGTGCCCGTGGGTGAGGACGGGCCGGAACGGGCGCTCGATGATGGCCGCCTTGCTGGCCAACTGCGCCTCCAGCGTGAAGATCCGGGGGATGCTCTGGGGGTCTTCGGTGAAATAGAACCGGCCGCGCCCCCACCGGCTGATGTCCCGCATGAGCCGAACATCGGCATCCCGCCCGATGGCCACGGTGGAGACCGTGATCTTGTCTTTGGTCATCCGGCGGATGAGGCCCCCGAAGTCGGCGGCGGCCGACTGCCCGTCCGAGAGGACGATGAGGTGCTTCAGGAGCGCGTCCCGGGCGTAGAGGGTCTCGTAGGCCTCCTTGAGGGCCGGGAACATGTCGGTGCCGCCCCCGGACTTGATCGAGCCGATCTCGTTGATGATCCGGTCCTTCTTCTCCGCCTGGCCCATGGGGATGACCCACGCGTTGGCCGTGTCGAAGGCGACCACCCCCAGCTCGTTCCGCTCGTCCAGGAGCTCCACCACGAGCTGGGCGGCCTCCTTCGCCAGGTCCAGCTTGGTGAATCGGTCCACACTGGTCTCCATGCTCCCGGACCGGTCAATGACGAGCACCACCGCCAGCGAGGGGACGTCCAGCTTCTGCCGGGCCTCCATGGTGACCGGGAGCGCCTCCTCCACCGGGGTGTGGAAATAGCCGCCTACGCCAAACGATTCCTCCCCCCCCAGCATGAGGAGGCCGCCCCCCTGGTCCCGCACGTAGGTGCGGATCAGCTCCATCTGCTGGCGCGAGAGACGGAGGGAGGAGACGTTGCTCAGGATGACGCCGTCGTAGGCCAGGAGGGGCGAGAGGTCGCGGGGGAATCTGGCCGGATCCACCAGGACCGGGTCCATCTCCTGCGCCTTGAGCGCCCCCAGGAGGTGGCGGGCCTGCTCCGGATCCCGATCCACCAGCAGGACCTTCGGCTGCCCGCGGACGGCCACCACCCCGACCGCGCGATTGTTCTCCTCGAGGGTGTCTGTCCCGACGTCCAGGGCGGCCTGGTAGACGTGGAACCCGGTTCCGCTCAGGCTTTGCCGGTAGCCGAAGACATTCTTCCCCGGCTCCAGCTCCACCTTCTGACTCCCCACGAACTTCCCGTCCCGATACAGGCTCAGGTGACCCGAGGCCGCACCGGAGGCCCAGGCCACCACGCGCACCGCGAACGGCTCTCCGCGCTTCACCTCCCGGGGAAGGACCATCCGCTCGAGCAGGACCTCGGCGTCCCGCCAGCCCCCGATGGGCCTGACGTACAGGTCAACCTCCCGCTCCCGGGCCCGCAGGGCCTCGGCCATCGCGTCCCCCCGGGTCTCGTTGCCGTCGGTCAGCAGGACCAGCCGGTGGGCCCCGTCCCGGGGAAAGGCGGCCAGGCCGAGGGCGAGCGCCTCCGCCAGGTTGGTTTGGCGGCCCGCCTCTCCGCCGGGCCGGAGAAGGGGGCGCGCGCCCCGATCCAGCGGCAGCTCCACGCGGGCGGTGTCGGCGAACGTCGCCACGCCTGCCCGATCGTCCTTGCCCATGGTGGCGAACGCCTGCCGGACGAACTCCCGGGCGCTGAGGCGCTCGCTGTAGGGGATGCTGTCCGACTCATCCAGCAGGAAGAGGACGTTCAGCCGGTCCCCCGGACGCTCCACCTGGGGGAGGAGCAGCGCGGCGAAGCAGAGGGCGGCCACCGCCCCCCGGGCTGCCAGGGCGAGCGGGGGAACCGGGCGGGCCGAGCGGGAGAAGAGCCATGTCTCCCCGAGCAGGAGCACCAGGGCCAGGATCACCAGGAACGGCCAGAGCTCCCGGTAAACCTGGAAGGCCCGCGCCCCCTCCCCACCTCCGCCCCCCGGAGGCAAGCGCAGCCGGGGGGCGAGATCGCTCTCCTCCTCGTCGATAAGGTTGGCCGCCACGCGTTGCTGCCACTCCCCCGCCTGCAGGAGGTAGATCCCCGCGGTCACCGTCTCCGAGAGCGCCACGCTGCCCCCCATCACGGGGACGTCACGAGTGGTTCCGTCGGGCGCCGTGACCCGGACGCCCGTCACGCCCGGCGGCACCGCCACGCTGAGCGGATGGCCCGTGGCGGCCTGCAGCGGGAGATCCTCGAGACGCGTGGGATAGAGCCACCGGAGGGCGTTGCTGAGGAAGAGCGGGAAGGCGGCCCGCAGGGGGAGATCCGACCGGAGGGGGTCGAAGCCGACGAAGACGATGCGCGATCCACCCTCCTCAAAGGCCAGGGCCAGCGGGGTGAGGGTGGACTCGATGAGGGTCCGGCTCCCCGCAAGGGGGCGGACCCGCAAGGCTTCCTCGATCAGGATCTGGGAAAGATCCAGAAAACGCATGGCCGGGTGGCTCCGATCCCAGTCGACGACCACCGGATTGCGGATCGTTCCCGCCACCTCGAGGGGGGTATTGCCGGCCGCGGTGTTCACCAGAACGTAGCGGCCCCGCTGGAGCAGGGCGGGGGCGGCCCCATCCAGCACGACGACGTCGTGGTCGCCGGGATCCCCACTGAAGAGGGGGGGCAGGGTGGTCGTCAGCTCCACCTGGGGGTCGGAGCGGAGGGCCTGCTCGAGGAACAGGTTGCCCGAGGTCACCAGGAGGACCCGCAGCGTCCGGGGCGGCGGCAGGAGGGCCCAGCCCCGGTTGTCCACGGCCAGGGCATCCCCCACCTCAGCCGTCACCTCCAGGGCTCCGCCTCCCCGGTAGCTGAAGGGGACGATGAGGGACCGGCGGGTCTGGGGCGGGAGCGTCACCTGCTGGCGGCTGAGGCGGGTCCCCTCCAGGGTCACCACCAGCGGGAAGGTCACGGTCTCCCGGCCGGTGTTGGCCAGAGCGACGAACAGCTCGTGCTGCCCCCCCGAGTAGTAGTTCTTCCGGACCCGGAGCCCGGTGATCGCCACGTTCGGGGCCGCCCCACCCACCGCATGGACCCGGAGGTCCACGGTGCGGGGCAGCGGCGCCAGCCCCTGGCCACTGGCCTGGTCGGTGAACACATGGACCTCCGTCGGTCCCGCCCCCTCGGCGAAGGCCGCTGCGAGGCGCAGCGCCGCGGCCATGTCGGCCCCCGCGTCGTGCGGCCGGAGCCGCGCGAGGCCGGCCCGGAGTTCACTCCCCTCCCGCGTGAGGGGAACCGCAACCGTGGGGCGGGGCCCGGCCTCGATGAGAACGGCCTCCTCCCCCGGGGCCAGGCCGTCCAGGACCGCCCGCGCCTCCCTCAATCCCCGGGCGAAGCGGGACGGTCGCTCGTCCGTCGCCTGCATGCTGGCCGACGTGTCCACGATCAGGATCGCCCGGCCGAACCCGGTGCTCCGAGTGAGCAGGCCGGGCCGGGAAAGGGCAAGGGCCAGCGCCATGACCAGCAGGATCTGGAGGAGAAGGATCAGGGGCAGGCGGAGTCGCCGGAAGAGCGTCCGGCCCTGCGGTTCGCCCGCTGGCAACACCCACAGGAGGAGGCTGCTGACGGTGGCCTCCATCCGGCGGCGACGCAGCGTGTACAGGGCCAGGAGGAGCGGCACCCCCAGGAGAAAGAGGAGGCCCAGGGGGTTGCCGAAGGTCATGCCAGGACTCCCCCGTGGGTCAGGTGGGTCAGGAGGAGATCTTCAAGGGGGAGCGCGGTGCTCACGCGGAAGTAGTCGGCCCCGCTGCGGCGGCAGAAGCCCTCCGCCCGGTCGCAGAGGCTCCGCAAGTTCTGCAGGTAGCCGCGGCGGGTCTCGGGGGTCAGGGCAACCTCCCGCCGCTCCCCCGTCTCCGCGTCGGTGAGGACGAAGTCCCCTCGCAGCGGAGGGTCCAGCTCGGCCGGGGCCAGGAGGTGGATCACGACCAGGTCGAAGCCCCGCCCCAGGAGCGCGGCCAACCCCGTCTCGAAGCCCCCGGGGTCCAGGAGGTCGGTGAAGAGGACGGCCAGTCCCGGCGATCGGGCGTTGCGGGCGTAGGTCGTGAGCGCGAGGTTCAGGTGGGTCTCGCCGTTCGGCGTGAGTCCCCCCAGATGCTCCAGGACCGTGAAGATCTGCGAGCGGCCGCGCAAAGGCCGGGAGAGGGAGGTCAGGCCCTCCCCCAGGATGCCCAGGGCGGCCCGCTCATGCCCGGACAGGGCGACGTAGGAAAGGGCGGCCGCAGCGCGGGCCGCGTAGGTGAGCTTGGAGGGCTCGCCGAACGCCATGGATCGGCTGGCATCCAGGAGGAGGTGGACGCACAGGTCCTCCTCCTCGATGAACAGCTTCAGGACCAGGCGATCCAGCCGGCTGAAGATATTCCAGTCCAGGTACCGGAGATCGTCCCCGGCCGCGTAGGGACGGAAGTCATGGAACTCGACCCCGCTCCCCCGCTTCGGCCCGCGGCGCTCCCCCTTCCCCCGACCCCGCATGTGCTTGCGGGAGACCAGGGTCAGAATCTCCAGCTTCCGCCGGAACTCCGGCTGAAAGATCGTGCGCGGCACTCGCGTCACCTGGCGCTCGGGGCCGTCCCTACCGCTCGGCCTCCAAGGCGTCGAAGTACTTCTTCACCTGCTCCCGGTAGTCGGGGGGAATGGGTTCCTTGGTGAGGGCCTCCTCCATCATTTGCCGGTACCGGGTCAGGATCTGGGTGTGGGGGAGCCGGGAGGCCCCGCGGTCCCCACGCCCCACCAGATTGGTGTTGTACGATTCGGTCGATCCGTCCCGCGTCTGGCCCCTCAGGGCCGTATCCACGCTCCCCCCGCGCAGGCGGGGCGTCGCAAGGCCCCGGGTGTTCGGAGAGGGACCGGTCCCGGGCAGGGAGCCCGCGTTCCCCATCCCGTCGTAGTCCGACTCGAAGCCGTCCAGGGCCTCCCCCCCGTCCTCGCCCCCAAGGGGCGGGAGCCGGCCCGTCCCCTCCAACCCTCCCTTCTCCCGGCCGCGGGTCCCGTCCCCGCCCTCGTCCCGTTCCCGGAGCCGGGAGAGCGCCCGCTCCAGATTCCGGAGGGCGTCTTCTCGGGAGCCGCTCGGGTCCCCCTCGAACTCCCCCGAAAAGTCATCGGCGTGCAGGCCGCTGCTGCTGCCGCGCCGGCCCATCCGGTCCATCTCAGAGAGGAGCTGTCTGAGCTCCTCCGTGGAGAGGTCCTTCAGGGACCGCTCGCCGAGCATCTCGCGCATCCGTCCCACCGCCACCTGGTAGGGCGTGCGCGTGAAGTCCTGCTTCAGGTCGGGAATGGAGCCGGGTTTTCCGAGCAGCTTGAGGCGATCGTCCCCCTCCCGGATGAAGGAGCCGAAGTCGGGCCGCCGGCCGGAAAGGGGCGTGTCGCGGAACTCGGCTGCGCCCTCCCCGCCGACGTGGGTGGGCGGGACGAAGCTCTGGCTCATTCCCCGGTCCCGCGGCCTCACCGCATCGGCCGGGACGGGCCCGGCCACGCGGGGCGGCTCCGGGATCCGCCGCTCCGCGGCCGGCTCGTCGCCCGCGGCCACCGGCGTCCCGGATGTCTCCACCGGGAACGCCCGGTCCCACGGAATGGGTGGAAGGGCGAGGAGGAGGACCGCCGCGCCGAGGGCGGCGCCCGCGACGGTCAGGTCGCGACCCCGCAGGTGAAGGGGGAGAGCGCGGCGGACATCGGGCGCGGTTGCCGCGGCCTCGGCCAGGGCCGCCAGCTCGACCGGGCTCCGCTCCGGGCGGCGGGCCAGCTCGATCCCCGTGGCCAGGCGGTCCTGCAGGCCCAGTCGGCCATCGACGACGCGCGCGGCGTCGAAGGCATCGAGCCGGCGGAGCAGGCCCAGGGCGAATCCGCCGACGACGCCGAGGAGAGCCAAGGCACCGAGCAGCGGCGGACCCGCCAGCGGCAGAAGGGCACGGGCGAGGAGGAACGGGAGGCTGAAGAGGAGGCAGACGGTGAGGCCGCGAACGGCCAGGCGCAGCCCCCGGAGCATCCGGATCCGCCAGCAGGCTGCGCGCAGCCGCGCTCGCATCGGTGTGAACTCCTCTCTTCTCCTACGGGGAGCCCCCGCGCCAGGCCCGACGGATGAGACCACCCCCGAGCACCAGGTCCGGCTCCTCCGCATCGTAGAAGGCGGCCACCTGGCCCGGTGAGACCGCCCGGAGGGGCTCGTCGAATCGGACGACCACGAGTCCCGCCTCCCCGGAGAGCAGGGTGGCGGGCCGCGGGGGCTGGCGGTAGCGAGCGGCCACCAGGGCGCGCCGCGATCCCTCCAGGCGCTCAAACGGGATGAAGGTCACCGCACCCACTTCCACCGTATCCACGAGGAGGTCTTCGGGCTCTCCCACAACGACCGCGTTCTCCGTGACGTCGAGCGCTACCACGAAGCGGGGGGGGCCTCCGGCGAGGCCGAGGCCCCGGCGCTGTCCCACCGTGTAGGCGCCAAGCCCACGATGCTCCCCCAAGAGCCGCCCGCACCGGTCCCGGATGGGACCGGGTCGCGCCGCCTCTGGGGCGCGCTGCTTCAGGAACGTCCAGTAGTCCTTCCCGGGGACGAAGCAGATCTCCTGACTCTCGGCCTTCTCGGCCACCGGCAGTCCTCGGCTGGTGGCCAGCGCCCGCACCTCATCTTTGCGAAACTCCCCCACGGGCATCAGGGCGTGCAAGAGCTGGGCCTGTGTGAGGCCGCAGAGAAAGTAGGCCTGATCCTTCCGGGCATCCCGCGCGCGGCGGAGGAGGGCCCGCCCCGTGGCGGGGTCCCGCCCGATGCGGGCATAGTGTCCCGTGGCTACTTTCCCGGCCCCGAGCCGCCGGGCGGCCGCCAGGAGCGACCCAAACTTCACGTGCTGGTTACAGGCGAAGCAGGGGTTCGGGGTCTCGCCTGCGAGGTAGGCGGCGGTGAAGGGGGCGATGACGGTCCGGTCGAAGATCGGCTCGTGGTTCAGGACGTAGTGGGGAATCCCGAGGTGCCGGGCGGTGAGGCGGGCGTCGTCAGCATCGCGCGCGGTGCAGCAGCCATGGGTGAGGGTCCCACTCCCCTCGCGGGGCGCGAGGCGGAGGGTCACGCCGATCACCTCGTACCCCGCCTCCCTCAGCAGGGCGGCAGCGACGGCTGAGTCCACGCCCCCGCTCATCGCCGCCACCACCCGGTCAGCCATTCGTGGCTTCCGCCTGCGGGCGGCGGCCTGCCTTACCCCGCCCGCCCGCCCCCCTCCGGCTCCGGCCCCGCGCCCACCTCGGCCTCGGCCATCAGGCACGTCCCGTTGAACACCGCTCCATCGGCGATGACCAGCGACGGGGTGGTGATGTTGCCCGAGACCGCGCTGGAGGCCAGGAGCTCCACCCGCTTCCTTGCCCGAATGTTCCCCACAATGCGGCCGCTGTTCACGACGGTCCCGACCTCCACCTCGGCCTTGAGGAATCCGGGTTCCCCGACGATGAGGAGGTCATCCCCGACCACCTCTCCCTCGACGTGCCCGTCGATCCGGACGGTTCCCTGGAAGGAGAGAACGCCCTTGAACTCGGTGCCCTCCCCGAGGAACGCCTTGATCTCTGCCGGCTGCACCGTTCCCCGATCCTTCCCCACGGCGACACCTCTTTGTCGAGGCGCAAACGCGGCCACCCGAGGCGAAAATTGCGCGCTACGCTAACACACTTGCCCACCCCTGTCAAACGCCAGCGGACATTTCACTTGTCAACAACACCGCGGAGCGGCGCAGAAAGGCGATGCGGCGATCCCGATCGTCACAGGCCAATCCCGTTGCGGTTCGTACCGGCGTGAAGGGGGGGGCGCGCTGGCCTCTCCCGCGTGAGTGGACGTGACCGCGGCGATCCTCTCCGCGTCGCGGGCACTACCCGGGGGTCTTCTTCAGGCGCTCCCGGAGGAACCGCTCGAGGCGCTCCCCGAGCTGGGGCGGGATCTCCTCGCAGGCGACCTCACGGATGAGGCGGGCGGTGGCCCGATAGGTCCTCAGGAAGTTCAAACAGGGCGGGCAGTCGGCCAGGTGCTGGTCCAAGTCCCGCGCCACTTCGGGGTCCAACTGCCCCTCCAGGTAGTCGGCCAGCAGATCGACCAACTCCTTGCAGGTCGTCATGCCCGCGCCCTCCCCGCCTCGAAGTAAGCTGCCAGCCGCGCCCGCAGGGCGAGGCGCGCCCGGTGCAGCCGCGATTTGACCGCCAGCACCGTCGCCCCCAGGATCTCCGCCACCTCCTGGTTGGCGAGGCCCTCGATGTCCCGGAGGACGACGACCGCCTTGTAGTCCGGGGGGAGCGCCTCGATGGCCTCCGCCAGGATTTGCCGGCGCTCGACGGCGAGGAGCTGGTCCTCCGGCAGCGCCGACCAGTCCGCCACCGGGCGGGTGAAGGAGCCGTCGGGGGCGAAGACGGTCCCCTCCTCCTCGACGGGCAGGTGGGGCTCGGGCCGCCGCCCCCGCAGCTTCATGAGGGCCGCGTTGGTGGCGACCCGGTACAACCAGGTGCTGAAGGCCGCCCGCCCGTCGAAGGCCCCGATCTTGCGGGCGACCGTCAGGAAGACGTCCTGCGTCACCTCTTCCGCGTCCTGTGGATTGCGGGTCAGGTTCATGGCCAGCCGGTAGACCTTCCCCTGGTAGCGTTGCAGGAGGCCGCCGAAGGCCTCCTCCTCCCCGCCCTTCAGGCGCTCCACGAGTTCGGCGTCCCCCGGGTGCGCCTCGAGATGCCGCGTCATATCCCCCAGCTCCTCTCCCCGGTCTCTCTCGCCCCCGGCGCGTCGCGGATCTAGGCCCCCGACCTGCCGCAGACGGCCTCTACCAGGCGCGTCAGGTCCTCGTCGGAAAAGTAGTGCAGTTCGATGCGCCCGCCCCGACCCGCAGGGATGATGGCCACCTTGGTGGCCAGGCGCTGCCGCAGCCGATCCTCCAGGGCGCTCACGTGGGGGGAGAGACGCGCCGCGCTGAGCCTGCGAGGGACAGGGCGGGCCTTCAGGCGGCGAACGAGGCTCTCGGCCGCCCGAACCGTCAGGCCGCGCCTGACGATCTGTTCCCGCAACCGGAGCTGTTCCGACGCCACCTCCAGGGCCAGGAGGGCCCGGGCGTGGCCGGCCGTGAGGGAGCCCGCCGCCAGGTCCTGCTGGATTCGGGCGGGCAACCGGAGGAGGCGAAGCGCGTTGGCCACGGATGAGCGATCCCGGCCCACGCGCCGGGCGACCTCTTCCTGGCTCAGCCCGAACTCCTCCGTCAGCCTGCGGTAGACCTCTGCCTCCTCGATGGGGTTGAGGTCCTCGCGCTGAATGTTCTCGATGAGGGCCAGCTCGAGCATCTCGCTGTTGCTGACCTCTTTGATGATGGCCGGGATCGTTGCGAGTCCAGCCATCCGGGCTGCCCTGAACCGGCGCTCACCTGCAACAAGCTCATACCCGTCATTGGTTTGGCGTAAGATGATTGGCGCTAGAACCCCGTGGGAGCGAATTGATCCAGCAAGCTCTTGTAATTTATTGCCATCAAACACTTTTCTCGGCTGATGGCCAGACGGATGGATGGCATCCAGCGGGATCTGTCTGATCCCATGCTCCTCCGTCCCCGCAGACGGGATCAGGGCCTCAAGACCCCGGCCGAGGGCTTGGCGCTGAGCCATGAATCACCTCCTTGGCGAGCCCGAGGTACGATTCCGCACCCGCAGATCGGATGTCGTAGAGCAGGATCGGCTTCCCGAAGCTCGGCGCCTCGCTCAGGCGGATGCTCCGGGGGATGACCGTGGCGAAGACCCGGCCCGGGAAGTTCCTCCGGACGTCCTCCACCACCTGCCTGGCGAGGTTCAGCCTTCCATCATACATCGTGAGCAGACCCCCCTCGATCGCGAGTTCCGGGTTCAGAGATTTCCGGACGAGGCGGATCGTCTCCAGGAGCCGGCTCAGGCCTTCGAGCGCGTAGTACTCGCACTGGATCGGGATGAGGACGGAGTGAGCCGCCGTCAGCGCGTTCACGGTGAGGAGCCCAAGGGAGGGGGGACAGTCGATGAGGAGAAAGTCGTAGTCGGGAACCACGTCCGCGAGCGCCTGCTTCAGGAGGCCTTCTCTTCCCGGCCTCCCGACCAGCTCCACCTCGGCGCCAATGAGGTCGGGCCGGGATGGGAGAACCTCCAGGGTGTCCAGGGCGGTTTTCAGGATGGCGTCTCTCGCCCGGGCGCTCCCCATGAGGACTTCGTAGGTGCTTGCCCCGGCAAAGTCCTTTCCGACTCCGACGCCAGACGTGCTGTTGGCTTGAGGGTCGATATCCACCAGGAGCGTGCGTTTCTCGGCAGCCGCCAGGGAGGCTGACAGGTTGACCGTCGTCGTCGTCTTGCCGACCCCTCCTTTTTGGTTCGCCACCGCGATGACGCGCCCCAAGACCACCTTCCCCGGGAGGGTAGCATCCTCTGGGCATCGAGACGCTCAACCTGGAGTTGACGCAAAGTACCACAGTCCCGCTGGGCTGGAAAGGAAAAGCGATGGGGGACTATGTTTCACGTGAAACATCCCGAGGTCTCAGGACGGCTACGGTCTCCTCCGGGAGTAGGGTAGTGGCAGGAAGATGCTTCAATTCCAATAGTTGGCCTTCAGGAGGCCCTCCGCCTGACAACTCTGCCACTCGCCCTTGAGGAATGACCAGGATACCCCCGGGGGCGAGGAGGGGGACGAGCAGATCGATGGCTTTCGACAGCGGTGCCAGGGCCCTGGCCGTCACAACGCGGAAACTCCCGCGAAGGGAGGGCTGCTCCCCCAGGGCCTCAGCCCTGGCCCTCAGACAGGAAATTCCATCGAGCCCCAGCAGGCGAATGGCATGGATCAAGAACGTGGCCTTGCGCCTGGACGCCTCGATCAGGGTAACCCTCAGGCCTGGCCTGGCCACCTTGAGCGGGATGCCGGGAAAGCCGGCCCCGCTCCCCACATCAGCAAGCGGGACCCCCTCTTCCTCGGGCAGGAAAGGCAGGAGACGCAGCGATCGCAGGATCCCCTCGCGCACGACTCGCTCCGGCTCCCTGAAGCCGGTCAGATTGACCCGCTCCGTCCAGCGGCCGATCTCCATGGCGTAGAGGAGGAGTTGCTGGATGGGGGTGTCCCCCAGGGGAAGGCCGATCTCCCGGAGACCCTGGGCCAGCAGGGCGGCCAGGGCGGAACCGCTCATCCCCGCTCCCAGAGGAGGCGGCCCTTCTCGAACCGGAAGGCCGCGAGCCCCTCGGCCCTGAGGGCGGCGAGATGCCCCTTGATGGTGCTGAGATTCAGATGGTACGCCTCGAGGGTAGGTTGCAGGCCGAGCAGGTCGGTCACCCGCGCCGCGACCTCCTCGGCGAGACCGGGGCTCCCCAGGGCACCCAGAACCGCCCTGCGGGTCCCCTCCAGGTTGCGGCGGTTGGCTTCAAGCAGCGCCGGACTCTCGGCCGTCGGTGGCCCATGCGACGGAACCGTGATCCGAGCCGTGATCCCCCCCAGGAGATCCAGCGTCTCCCGGTGTCTCCTCGGGTCATAGCAGTACACTACCTGGTGCTTGGCGAGGGCCTCCTCCCCGAAGAGCGCGTCGGCGGCCAGGAAAACGTCGTCCACCTGAAACGCGTACTGGTTGATCGAGTGCCCCGGGGCCGGCACCGACCGAACCGTCAGGCCGGCCAGCAGAAGATCCCCGTCGACGATCCGGTCCACCCGGCTTGCCTCGGCCCGCAGGAGCCGGCTCGTCAGCTCCGCGGGGGGCGCGGCCCCGAACAGATAAAAGGGCTCCAGGTCCGGGTACCGGAGGATCGCCTCCTCCTGGGCGGGCGCGTACACCTCGGCGGCCGTCCGCTTCAGAAGGAAGGCGTTCCCCCCGAAGTGATCCGCATGGGCGTGGCTGTTCACGATGGCCACCAGCTCCCCGCCCAGCCCCTCCACCGCTCGGAGGACGCGGCGGCCGGCGTCTGCCGTCAGCCCGGTGTCCACGGCGACGCAGGCCCGCCCCTCCCGCAGGAGGAACATATTCACGGGACCCGGCAGGAGGAACACCCGGTCCGAGAGGGGAACCGGCTCGCCGGCCATGGGGCGCCCTACGCCTCCGCGGCGGCAGGCTTCCGGACGAACCGGTTCATGTAGTGCTGGTGACCGATCTGGAGGACGTTGCTCCCGAGCCAGTACAGGACGAGGCCGGAGGGGAAGCTCCAGAAGAGGAAGGTGAACAAGGTCGGCATCATGTAGAGCATCATCTGCGCCTGGCGGGGGTCCCCGGCGGTGGGGGTCATCTTCTGCTGGACGAACATGCTCGCCCCCATCAGAAGGGGCAGGACCCGGACCGCGACCCCCTCGCCCACAAATGGGACGGCGAAGGGGAGGACGAAGAGGGTGTCCGGGGCCGAGAGGTCATCGATCCACAGGGCAAAGGGGGCCCGCCAGAGCTCCACCGAATTGCTCAGGGCGTTATAGAGCGCAATGAAGATGGGGATCTGGACGAGCATCGGAAGGCATCCCCCCAGGGGGTTCACCCCGTGGCGCTTGTACAGCTCCATGGTTTCCTGATTGATCCGCTGGGTGTTGCCCTTGTGCCGCTCCCGGATCGCGGCTATTTTGGGCTGCAGCGTCTGCATTCCCTGCATGGACTTCAGGCTCTTCTGGGTGAGGGGCAGGAATGCGACCTTCTGCAGGAGGGTGATGATGAGGATCACGACGCCGTAGTTCCCCGTGAAGCTGTACAGGAACTTCATCAGGTAGAGAGCCGGGCGGGCCAGGAAGTCGAACCAGCCCAGATCCACTAGCCGGTCCAGGTCCTGCCCGAGGTCCCGCAGCCGCTCCACCTCTTTGGGTCCCCCGAAAACGTGCACCGCCAGGGTCCGCTCGGCTCCCGCCGGCAGCGCCGTCCCGGCGAAACGGAGCGCCGCCACCGGTCGGTCCCCGACCCCCTTCTGGAAGACCGCCGCCGCGCTTCCCCCCACCGGGACCAGCGCCGCGGCGAAGTAGGTGTCCTGAACGGCCACCCAGGCCACCTCCCCCTTGTGCTCCACCTCCCCATTCACTTTCGTGACGTCCTCCGTCACGCGCTTGCCTCCCACCAGGGCGACCGCCTGGCCCCGCTGCGTCGCCCCATCCTTTGCCGTGCCCCGGAAGCCGGGTCCCCACGCGACCCGCAGGTTCGGGGTCGTCGCCCCTGCGCCCGTATTGATCAGCCGCAGGTCGAGATCCACCTGATACTTCCCCGGGTGAACGGTGAGTCGCTTCTCGAGGATGAGCCCGCCCCCCTCGGCGGTTCGGAAGAGGACCGTCTGGGGCTCCCCGGGCACCCCGCTCGGGCGACTCACCACCTCGAGCAGCTGGTCGGGTCCCTGGCCCCCCTCCACCCACGCCGCAAGGGAAAGTGGGGGTTCCCCGGGCGCGCGGGCCGGGGCCAGGTCGAGCGGCTGGCCGGCCTCATCGGTGTATTGTCTGATGCGCCAGCTCAGCACGGCCCCGCCCTGGTTGGTCAGGGTGATCTGCAGGAGATCGGTTTCGAGCCGGATCTGCTCCTCACGCTGGGGCTGCCGTACGGCGACCGGGGGGCGGCGGGGAGGCGCGGGGGCGGCGGGCTTGAGCCCCGTCGCCGGTAGTGCCGCCGGGGCCTCCGCGGACTTCTCCCCTTTCGGGCGCGGGGGCCCGGGCGCGAAGAAGACCTGCCAGGCGATCAGGATCAGGATCGCGAGGGCGCTCGCCAGGAGGGCGCGCTTCTCCATGTCGCCCACGGAGGGCCTCCTTCCGGAGCGCTCGGCGTTACCGCGCGCGCCCGATGCGTCGCGAGGGGACGGGGTCGAACCCGGAGGCGCCGAGAGGGTGGCAGCGCAGGAACCGCCGCAGGGCGAGCCATCCCCCCCACCAGAGCCCGTACCGCCCGATCGCCTCTCGGGCGTACGCCGAGCAGGTGGGCAGGAAGCGACACGCCGGCGGCAGCGCCGGCGAGATCCAGGCCTGGTAGAGGGCAATGAGCCAGGCCGCTACTCGAGCGGGAAGGCGGCTCACCCGCCTCCCTCCCTTCTTCCTCCCGCCGGGCCCGCGGCCACAGCGGCTCGGAAGGCCTCCGCAACCGCCCGCCGAAGGGTGACGCCGGTCAGGGCACTGAGATCGCGGGTGACCACGACGACGAGAACGGTCCCGGGGGGGAAGCTGTTGCGGTGTCGGCGGAAGTGCTCGCGAAGCGATCGCTTGATCCGATTCCGGACGACGGCGGTCCCGGCCCGCCGACTGACGTTCAGGCCCAGGCGAACGTCCCCCCGCCCCGAGGCGGCGACATGGAGGACGAAGGGGCCCGAGCTCAGCCGTCGGCCGGCCCTCAGCGCGCGACTGAAATCCGCCGCCTTGAGGACCCGCGCCGCCCGCGGGAACCGTTCCCGCCCCCGCTCCCCGGGTGTCAGACGGCCAGGCGCCGCCGCCCCTTGGCCCGCCGCCGCTTCAGCACGTTCCGCCCCGCGGGGGTCCTCATTCGCTCTCGGAACCCGTGCGTGCGTTTCCGCTTGCTCCGATTTGGCTGATAGGTTCGCTTCATTGCACTCTCGAGACTCTCGCCGGAGGGAGCTGTCACCACTTGCGCGGCAGCGGGTCACGTTAGCGGCGGCCTGCGGTACTGTCAAGCGCAAAGCTCGGCGCCGCGGGAAAAATCCTTTTGCCACGCGCTCGGCGCCTGTGCTATTCTATCCAATTAATGTCTTGGTTCGAAGTGCGTGAAATCTCTAGCGCTGTCTCGCGTGGCGGCGGTGGCTAGGCGCCAGGGCGATACTATTATAACATCATGATTATAAACGTAAAAGATCGTTATCCACAGATGTGGATAAGGGTGTGCGTAACTGGCGGTCGCTCCCGCCCGGATTTTTCGCGGAGTTAGGTCGCCAGCGCCTCGGCTTCGCCGCTCACGCTCGGGGTGTTCTCGTGCGACGGTCCGCGATCCTGTGGACAAGGCTCCGGGCGGACCGTCTGGTGTCGTAGGTTTCGTGCGGCCGATCCAGCACGCGCCGCGAATCCACAGTGCCCCGACGCTATGCCGGCCGCGGGCGCACAGCTTATCAGGCGTCTCGAGGTGAACGGTGGCGCGGCGGTCCCTTGTTCTGCACGGAATACACAGCCCTTCTCGTACTACGCCTTTGTTCCTTCTGATTGATGAAATCGGGGGAGTGGAGTTGGGTGGAACGTGGATGAGGGAGGCGAGCGCTTCATGATGCACATTCGAGTTCAGCGGGGAGACTTCCTCTCCATCCTCGCTCAGGTTCAGGGGGTGGTGGAGACGAAAAAGACGCTCCCGATTCTTTCCCACCTCCTCCTCGAGGCGGGCGAGACCGGACTGAGCGTCTTCGGCACCGATCTGGACGTGGGAATCCGGAGCGCGATCCCCGCCGAGATTCTCACGCCCGGGGCGATCGCCCTCTCTGCCAAGAAGCTCTACGAGATCATCCGGGAGCTTCCCGAGGCCCCCGTGGAGCTCCGAGTCCAAGAGGAGCTCAACGCGGAAATCACCTGCCAACGGTCTCGCTTCAAGGTCAAGGGTCTCCCGAAGGACGAGTTCCCCGCGCGCCCGGAGATTACCGGGGAGGGCGGCCTTCGCATGTCGCCCGATACCCTCCGGAGCATGATCCAGCGCACCGCGTTCGCGGTCTCCACCGACCAGACGCGCTATACGCTGACCGGGGCGCTCCTGCAGGTCACGCAGACAGAGGCGCGGATGGTGGCGACGGACGGCCACCGGCTCGCCATGGCGCGCGCCCCGCGGGAGCAGGTGACGGGCGACGGGCTCACGGAGGCCCTCCTCCCCCGGAAGGCCCTCCTCGAGGCGGCGAAAGCCCTGCGCGACGACGGGCAGGAGATCCGCCTGATCCCGCTGGGGAACCAGGTGGCCTTTGACCTCCGGGGGACCCTGCTGGTCTGCCGCCTCATTGATGGCCAGTTCCCCAACTACCAGCAGGTCATGCCGGCGGTGCAGGGCCGGGGGCTGACGGTGAAGAAAGAGGAGCTCATGGGCGCGCTGAAGCGCACCTCCACCATCATCGGCGACCGGACGGCCCCAACCGTGCTCGACTTCAAGCGGGGGCGGCTGACGGTCTCGTGCGTCAATCTGGACCTGGGGGAGGCCCGGGAGGAGGTGGAGGTCCAGCACGCGGAGAAGGACCTGACGGCGGGGTTCAACGCCCGGTACATCCTGGACTTCCTGGCGGTGGTGGATGAGCCGGAAGTGAGCATCCACCTGAACGATCCCCTGAGCCCCGCCCTCTTCCGCCCGCTCCAGGGGCAGGACTACAGCTGCGTCATCATGCCGATGCGCATCTAGGCGCAGACGGATCATGGCCGCGTGGGGATCGAGACGCTCGTCATTCATGACTTCCGCAACTACGCCCAGGCCGCGGTGGAGTTCCCGCGACCTGTGACGGCGCTGGTCGGGAGGAACGCGCAGGGGAAGACGAACCTGCTGGAAGCCCTCTACGTCGCGGCGACCCTCCAGTCCTTCCGGAGTTCCAGGACCGAGGACCTGGTGCGGAGGGGGGCGGAGGGATTTTTTATGCGCGCGGTGCTTGGGGGCCCAGCTGGGCCGCGGACCGCGACGGTTCAGGGAGGCGCGGGACGGCTGGCGGCCGCGGTGGACGGGCGGCGGCTCGCGGGTGCCGCGGAGTTGCGGAGCCTGGTCCCCGCGGTGGTCTTCTCCCCCGAGGACCTGATCCTCGCGGGATCGGGGAGCGAGCCCCGGCGCCGCTACCTGGACCGCCTGGCGGCGCTCGCCCAGCGGGCGGGTCACGGCGACGACCTGCGGCGGGCGCGGCGGATCACGGAGCAGCGCAATCGGCTCCTCCGGACCCGCGCGGCGGAAGCCCTGGACCCGTGGGATCAGCAACTGGCGGCGACCTACGCTCGGATCGCCGGGCGGCGCCGGCAGGCGGCGCTGGCGGTGGCGGCGCGGCTTCCCGCCACCTACGAGCGGCTCGGCGGACCAGGGGCGGCGGCGTGCGCCTACCGTCCGGCGTTCGGGGTGGAGCCGGAGGCGGACCCGGCGGCGGCGCGGGAGCAGATCCTGAAGGCGCTGGCCCGGCGGCGGGGGGAAGAGGTCCGGGCGGGCGTGAGTCTGGTCGTGCCCCAACGGGACGAGGTGGCGCTCGATCTGGACGGGCGGCCGGTCCCGCAGCAGGCCTCCCGGGGGGAGGCCCGGCTGCTGGCCCTGGCCCTGAGGGCGGTGGAGCTGGAGCTGACGCGGGCGGCCATCGGCGAGCCGCCGCTCCTGCTGCTGGACGATGTGCTCTCCGAGCTCGACGGGGTCCGGGTCGGGAGGGTTCTGGACTTCATTCGGGGGGGAGATCAGGTCGTGCTGACCGCCCTGGAGACGGCCGGCCTCGGCGAGTGGAGGGCGGGCGCGACGGTCTACGAGGTCGCGGACGGGCGCGTCGAGCGCCGATAGGAACAGGGACGGAGCCGAGGAGCCTATGACGACGGAACGGATCGCGGAGGGGGCCGAGCAGCCCCCCGACTATACGGCCGAGCAGATCCGGGTGCTGGAGGGCCTCGAGGCGGTGCGGACCCGGCCGGCCATGTACATCGGCGGGACGGGAGCGGAGGGGCTGCACCACCTGGTCTACGAAGTCGTGGATAACAGCGTGGACGAGGCGCTCGTCGGGCACTGCACGCAGATCGAGGTCACGGTCCACCTTGACAACAGCGTGACCGTCGTGGACGACGGCCGGGGCATCCCGGTAGACGTGCACCGCGAGACGGGGCTGCCGGCGCTCGAGGTGGTCCTGACCAAGCTCCACGCGGGCGGGAAATTCGACAACAAGGCCTACAAGGTCTCCGGGGGCCTGCACGGGGTGGGGGTGTCGGTGGTGAACGCCCTCTCCGAGTGGCTGGAGGTGGAGGTCCACCGGGAGGGGAAGGTGTACCGGCAGCGCTACGAGCGCGGCAAGCCGGTGACGGCCTTGGAGGTCATCGGGAAGACGCGGCGGCACGGGACCCGCATCCGCTTCATGCCCGACGGACAGATCCTCGAGGAGCGAACCTTCAACCTGGACACCCTGGCGAACCGGCTCCGGGAGCTGTCGTTCCTCACGAAGGGCCTCCGGATCACCCTGACGGACGAGCGCACCGACGAGAAGCGGGAGTTCTTCTACAAGGGGGGGATCGTCTCCTTCGTGGAGCACCTGAACAAGAACAAGACGGTCCTCCACCCGAAGCCCATCTACATCGTCCAGGAGCGGAACGGGGTCCTGGTCGAGGTGGCGATCCAGTACAACGACGGCTACACGGAGAACGTCTTCGCCTACGCCAACAGCATCCGGACCACCGACGGCGGGAGTCACCTGATCGGGTTCAAGGCGGCCCTCACCCGCACCCTGAACAACTATGCGACG
>DASYVA010000046.1 GCA_036000645.1 Candidatus Methylomirabilis sp. | reverse complement strand
CCTGGTAGGCCATCGCTTCCAGGCGGGCGATGCGGGTCGGCATGGGGGGATGGGTCGCGAACAGGTCGGCCCAGAACCCCTCCCGGAGACCCGCCTTGAGACCCAGGGGATCCACGATGCAGAGGTGGGCGACCCCCCGGTTGATGCTCCGGGTGGGGGAGAAGGCCTCCTCGAGCTTCCGGAGGGCCCCGGCCAGCCCGAGGGGATTGCGCGTCAGCTCGGCCGCGGTGGCATCCGCCTGGAACTCGCGGGTCCGGGAGACCGCCATGGCGAGAAGGCGGCCGAGGAGGGGAGCCACGAGGACGAGGAGGAGCCAGAGGAGGAGGAACGGCGCCCCCCCTTTTCCTCGCCCCCGGCCTCCCACGCGAACGGCGCCGGTGCGCGAGAGACGGCCGGCCCAGTCGTGGAGGAGAAGGATGGCTCCCAGGAGGGCGGCCATGACGGTCATGGTCCGGGTGTCGTAGTTGCGGATGTGGGCCATCTCGTGGGCGACCACCCCCTGCAGCTCCTCCCGGTTCAGGAGATCGAGAAGCCCGGCTGTGACCGCGATGCTGGCGTGCTCGGGGTCGCGGCCGGTGGCGAAGGCATTCGGGTCCGGATCCGGCACCACATAGACCTTGGGGGTCGGCAGCCCGGCCGCGATGGCCATCTCTTCCACCACGTTCTGGAGCTGCCGCCCCCTCGGGTCGGACGGGCCCAGGGTCTCGAGTGGCACGGCCCGGGTCGAGAGAAGGACGGCCCGGTCGCCGAACCGGAGGCTCCACCACGCGGAGGTCGAAGAGAGGGCGAGGGCTGCCAGCCCACCCACCGGCACGAAGAGGACCGTGCCGGGCGCGGACAGGGGAAGGAGGCTCCCGGTGGCCAGGTCGAAGCCCACCCCGATGAGGAGGACGAAGAGGACGAACGTGCCGATGATCAGCGCGGTCTTCCGGCGGTTGCGCGCTTGCTGCTGGAAGAGGTCGGCGGCCGCGGGCCGGTCCGCAGCCGCGGAGGCGGGACCGGGGGCAGCCGGGGCCGCCCCGGGTGAGGCCCGGAGGGGCACTTGGGCGGGCAGGACCACCCGGGGGGCGCCGCAGGCTTTACAGGCCGGCGCGTCGTGCTGAACGAGGCCGCAGCGGTCGCAGCGCATGCCCGGCCCCGGCTAACGGAGGGTCAGGTCCACGGCGGGCACCGCCCGATCGGTACCCTCGATCTGGAAGTATTCGGCGCGCTTGAAGCCCATCGGGCCGGCCAGGAGGCCCGCGGGGAAGACTTCCTGCCGCGTGTTGAACTGGGCCACCAGGTCGTTGTAGAGCTGCCGGGCGAAGCCGATCCGGTTCTCCGTGCTCGTCAACTCCTCCTGGAGCTGGAGGACGTTCTGGTTGCTTTTCAGGTCGGGGTAGTTCTCCATGAGGGCGAAGAGGCGCCCGATGGCCTGGGTCAACTCCCCCTCCGCCGGTCCGGCCTCCCGCGGCGTGCGGGCCCCGACCGCCCGGGTGCGGGCAGCGATGACCCGCTCCAGGGTCTCCCGCTCGAACTGCATCGCCCCCCGGACCGTGTTCACCAGGTTGGGAATGAGGTCGTGGCGGCGCTTGAGCTGGACGTCAATCTGCTGCCAGGCATTCTGGACGCGGTTCTTCAGCCGAACGAGGCCGTTGTAGGTCAGGATGACCCAGAGGATCAGGACCGCCAGAACCCCACCCACGATCCACTCTGCCATTCCGACCTCCTTTGGAGCGGGGGGACCCGCCACGCGGTTCCGGCCGGCGGGCGCGCAGCCGCCGTGCCAGGTAGGCCGGCGCCGGCCGGTCTAGGGTATCATAGACGGCCTCTGGATGCGCGGCTGTGTACTCGTCCAGTAGATTAGTGACACTCCATCTGCCCTCGGCGGGCGCGCTGTTGCCGCAGGAACTCCTGGGGTGTGAGGTACCCCAGGGCCTGGTGGGGCCGGACCGTGTTGTAGATCCGCTCCCAGGCCTGGAGCTTGCGGTTCACGGCGGTGAGCTCCGGGGCGCAGGGGGTGACCTCATAGAACTCCTCCGTGTGGGTCCGCTGGGCCCGCTCGACCCGGCCGTTGAGCTTCGGGGAGCGGGGGGGCAGGACGAAGAGGCGGAGGCCCCGCGCCTGGCAGGCCGCCTCGAAGGCGGCCGCGAACTCGCTCCCCCCATCGACCTGGAGGGCCTGGAGGGGGAACGGCATCCGCCGCGCGAGGATGGTGAGGAAGCCCGCCGCCGTCCGCGCCGTGGCGGTCGGGTACGCCTCCATCACGTCCCACCGGGAGACCACATCCCGGGCCGTGAACTGCTTGAACGCGAGCCCGCGCTCGGGGCGCACATCGAGGGTGTCCACCTGCACCAGGTCCCCGGGCACCCGCACCGGGTAGTCCTGGGGTTTGCGCAAGGCGTAGGGCCGGGGCCGGGGGCGCCGCCGGGCCGAGATGGCGTACCGGGGGGGCTCCCGGAGGACCCCCCGGGCCTTGAGAGCGGTGAGGATCCGGCCCACCATGGAGGTCGAGACCCGGGTGCCCTGCCGCCGGAGCAGGACCGCGAGTTTGTCCTTCCCCCAGCGGGGGTACTGGTCCCGGAGCTGCCGCACCGCGTGCGCCAGGGCGGGGTCCAGGTCGGCTGGCGGCGGCGGTGCGGCCGGTGCGAGCGGGCCTCCAGGCTGGTGAGGTCGGCAGGGCTGTACCGGCGGCGCCACCGGTAGAACGTCTGCCGGCTGATCCCGAAGTACCGGCAGGTGCGGGCTGCGTTCTCCCCGTGGCTCCGGTAGTGGTCCATCCACTTCAGGCGCTGCCGGGCAGCCCGACTGAGCTCGGGCCCTACGGCCGCCAGGCGCCGTGCGTAGGGCACCGCTCCACTGATGATGTGCATGGGGACACTCTAGCAGAGTGTCACCCATCATTCTGGACGAGAACAGGCTGACCCAGCGGAGCGGCCGGGAGGGCCGGGGAGGCGCAATGGACCTGCGGGAGCGGCTGGTCAGGCGGCGGGTGGTCTACGCGGGCAACTACCTGAGCACCGAGGAGCACACCGTGCGCCTCCCGGACGGCAGGCGGACCGTTCGAGAGATCGTCCGTCCCCCGAACGCCGTGGCTGTCGTCCCGGTGGACGACGGGGGGACCCTCTACCTGGTCCGCCAGTACCGGCCGCCTCTCGCCAAGGTCCTGTACGAGATCCCGGCCGGCATCATTGACCGGGGGGAGCGGCCGACCGCCACGGCGCGCCGCGAGTGCATGGAGGAGGTCGGGATGCGCCCGAGGCGCCTGACCCGCCTGTGCACCTACTACCACGCCGTCGGCTTCTCCACCGGGCACGTCACCCTCTACCTGGCCCGGGGGCTCCGCCCTGCGGCGGGCCGGCACCGGGAGACGGGAGAGTTCGTGGAGGTGGTCACGCTTCCCTTCCGCGAGGCCTACCGGATGGCCCTGGCCAACCGGTTCCTCGACGCGAAGAGCCTCCTGGGCATCCTCTGGTCCGCCCGCCTCCTCGGAGTCGCTTCGCGTCAGCGGATGTAGGCGGAGGGGATATTGGTGAGCCCGTCCGCGATCCGGATCCGATGCAGCGGCACCAGGTCCGCCGGGAGGGCGTCGGGCGGGAAGAACCGCACGTCGAGAGTCTCGGAGGAGGTCGCGAGGGTCCCCCCCTCGACGGCGCACTCGAAGCACGTATTGACGTAATGGGTCACCCGCCCGTCGGGGTAGCGGACGACCTGGAAGGCGGGGTCGGAATAGACCCCGATGAGGCGCCGGACGCTCACGGCGAGCCCGGTCTCCTCGCGCACCTCCCGGACGATGGCGGCGGTGACCGACTCCCCGACCTCCACCGAGCCGCCCGGCAGCCCCCACTGCCCGTTGTCGGCTCGCTGCTGCAGGAGAATCGCTCCGGATGGATCGCGGATGAGGGCGGAGACGGCGGGGCGGACGACCTGGGCCAGCCGAACGTCGGGCTCGATCCGCATGACGCCGGCTAGGTCGGGCGGGCGAGCGAGAGGGCCAGATGGAGGGTGCTGAGCAGCCGCTCCGGCTGGCTGGTCTTCACCAGCGTGAACGCGGCCCCGGCCTTGAAGGCCTTCTGGGTGAGATGGGGGTCGTCGGAGGCCGTGAGGATGATCACGGGGATGCTGGCCGTCGCGATGTCCTTCTTGAGCGCCTGGCAGACCTCGAAGCCGTCCATCCCGGGCATCATGACATCGAGGATGATGACGTTCGGCTTCTCCTTCTGCGCGGCGGCGAGGCCCTTGGGCCCGTCGTCCGCAGCCACGACCGCATAGCCTTTCCCCCGGAGCAGGTCGGTCAGCATCGTCCGGATGAGCTTCTCGTCATCAATGATCAGGACTTTGGCACTGGCCATCCCCCGCTCCTTTGGACTTCACGTGCCGCCTCGCCTCACGCCAGGCGCTCCGGGTTCAGGAGCACCAGATCCGGTGCCACGAAGGTCCCGTCCTTCCGGATGACCTCGCCGTCGAAGGCCACCTCCCCTCCTCCCCACTCCGGGCGCTGGACCAGGACCAGGTCCCAGTGGATCGCCGAGCGGTTGCCGTTGTCCGCGATCTCGTAGGCGTTCCCCAGGGCGAGGTGGAGCGAGCCGGCGATCTTCTCGTCGAAGAGGATATCCCGCATCGGCTGCAGGATGTGCGGGTTGAAGGCGAGCGAGAACTCCCCCAGGGAGCGGGCGCCGGCATCGGTATCGAGGAGTGCGTTCAGGCGCTCCGGCTTGTCGGCCGTGGCCGCCACGACGCGCCCCTGGGCAAACGTGAGCCGGACCCCGGTGAACGGCACCCCCTGATAGATCGTGGGGGCGTTAAAACTGATGGTCCCCTCTACCGACTCCCGGACCGGCGCCGTGAAGCACTCCCCGTCCGGGAGGTTCCGCCGGCCCCCGCAGGGGATGGCCGGCATGCCCCGGATGGAGAAGGTGAGGTCGGTCCCGGGCCCCGTGATGTGCACCCGGTCGGTCCGCTCCATCCGGGCCTTGAGGGCCTCGGTGGCCGCCAGCATCCGCTCGTAGTCCAGGGTGCAGACCCGGAAGAAGAAGTCGGTGAAGGCCTCCGTGCTCATCTCCGCCTGCTGGGCCATGGCCGGTGTCGGGTAGCGGAGGACGACCCAGCGGGTGCGGGGAACGCGCCAGTCCACGTGGACCGGCTTCCACCAGTGCTGTTGGTAGACCTGGAGGCGGTCGGCCGGGACGTCGGAGAGCTCGGTGATGTTGTGGCTCCCCCGAACACCCACGTAGGCCTGGACCTGCTCCATCCGGAAGCGCTCCACCTCCCCCGCCAGCGCGATGGCCTCGGCCGGGGCGGACCGGTAGAGCTCCCGGAGGACCGCGTTCTGCTTCACGCTGATGAGCGGCCGGGCGCCGACCGCCACCGCCGCCCGGATGAGGGCTCCCGGCACCGCCTCCGGCACGTCGAAGGCCTCGATGAGGACGGTCTCCCCGGCGGTCAGCCGGAGCGAGTGGTGGACGATGACTCCGGCCAGGCGATCAAGGCGTGGGTCACCCATACGAGCTCCGCGACCTCCTAGCGGCGCCACGCCTTGCGGCAGCCGCGCCTCACGCCGAGCCGGTCAACGGTCCCGCATCCCGCCATCGTCTCCCTGCAGGAACGCCAGATAGCCGGCGACCGCCGCCTCCGAGACCCGCAGGCCATCGTGGCCGACGCGCGGGAGAAGGAGCATCCGCGCCCCCTTCAGGTGGGGACTGCTGGACCAGGCGCCGGGGTAGAACGCGTCGCTCCCGTCCGCGCTGGCCAGGACCAGCGTCCGGATCCCCGGGGGGGCCTCCCCGCCCCTCGCGCCCCCGTTCAACACTCGGAGAAACGGGGAATCGGGCACCAACTCGTCGCAGCCGACGTGCAGGCGCGCCAGCCCCACGCAGAGGGGCGTCCCGTGGTTCGCCCCCGCGATGGCGACAAAGGCCCCGACCCGTCCGGCGAGTGCCGGGTGCGCCTTGAGCGTGGCCCGCGTGAGCGTCACCCCGAGTGAGTGGGCCACGACGTCCACCCGGCCGGCCCCAGTGTAGGCCAGGACGGCGTCCAGGAACGCGGCCAGGTCCGGGACGTTCCGTGCATTGTCGGTGCGGCAGGCCGTGAGTGGCTCCCCCCGCCGCCCGTTGTAGGAGAGGGCCCAGAGCCCCTGCTCCCGGTAACCGGCCGCGCGGAAGCGCGCCCGGACGCTCTGCCGCGGGTCATCCCAGTCCGAGGCGTCCCGGCCGTTGCCGTGCACGAAGATGACGGGGCGGCGGCCCGGGGGCCGGCTGCGCTCCCCGCCCCCCCATCCCCCCAGCCGAAAGCCCCACTCGGCATCGAGGAGGAGGGGGAAGTCCGCGGGAAAGGCGGCCGGCGCCTCGGCCGGGCGGCAGTGCCCGACCGCGTGCTCCGCCTCAGCCGTGGCCGCCAGCAAGACAAACACCAGGGCCAAGCCCACTCGCCGCCCGATCATAGGCAAGGCCTCGGGGAAAGTAAACAGGCTTCCTGCGCCGGGAGGCTTCCCCGCGGGGACGCCTAGCCGGCGAACCAGTCGGTGAGCTTGCCCCACGAGGGCTGGGGGACCTGCTCCCCCCGCGCGAGGAGCGCTGCGAACAGGTCGGCCGGGACGCTGCAGGCGGCGGTGATGGCCTTCCGCCCCGCCAGGACGTTCCGGTTGGTCAGGGAATCGAAGAGCCAGCCTTGGGTGCCGCCGTCGTAGAGGGTCCCCTGGTGGGCGCAGAGGACCGCCACCGGCTCCTCCCGCTCGCCCAGGACCGCTCCGGAGAGGGTCTCGTAGACGCGCCGCTCCTCCCCGGCATCGTAGAGGCGTCCCCTCACGCTGGCCAGCGCCAGCACCGCCTCCTCCCGCCGGGCGACGACGGTCGAGCTCAGGGTCTCGTAGATCTCGCCGCCGGCGCCCGCGTCGTAAAGGCGCCCCTCGTGGGAGCAGAGGGCGAGGATCCAGTCCTCCCGGGTCGCTACCGGATTCTCCGCCAGGGTGTCGTAGACACGACAGGAGTCGCCGGCGTCGTACAGGCGCCCCCCGTGGGAGCAGAGGGCCTGGATGGCGTCCTCGCGCTTGCCCACTTCGGTCCCGCCGAAGGTGTCGAAGATCCGGTTCGTGGAGCCGGCGTCGTACAGGCGCCCTGCGTGCGAGCAGAGGGCAAGGACCCAGTGGTCCCGCTCCGCCACCGTCTCCCCGGTGAGGGTGTCCACCACCTGCATCGTGCGCCCGGCGTCGTAGAGGCGCCCCTCGTGGACGCAGAGGGAGTGCACCAGGTTTCTCCGCTCGCCGAGC
This sequence comes from Candidatus Methylomirabilis sp., assembly GCA_036000645.1. Classification (NCBI taxonomy): domain Bacteria; phylum Methylomirabilota (SeqCode); class Methylomirabilia (SeqCode); order Methylomirabilales (SeqCode); family Methylomirabilaceae (SeqCode); genus Methylomirabilis (SeqCode); species Methylomirabilis sp. (SeqCode). The sequence continues at coordinate 2,515 of DASYVA010000046.1, read as the reverse complement.
TGGACGATGGTCCCCTCGTGCAGGGCGTAGATCCTTCCCCCCAGCGCGATGACAAGACCGGTCACGTTCCCGCTTTCGCTCTCGCCCATTTCGAGTCCCCGGACTCATCATAGGGGAGGGCCCGGGGGCTGTAAAGGCGCCCCTTGCGGCGGGCCGGTGGGCCGGGTATTCTCGGGGGCGCTTCGCCCTGCAGGCGCGGGCGGGAGGATCCGATGCAGACGGAGCCGGTCACGGTCATCGGCGGGCGCGCCATCCTGGGAGAGGGCGTGGTGCGGGTCAGCCTCGAGCCCGGGGAGGGCCTCCCCACCGACCGGATCGGTGACACCGGCCTCTTCCACCGTTGCGACGCCCTGGTCCTGAGTCCCATTGACCTGACCCGGGAGGGCGAGTTCGGCGTCTGCCGCTTCTGCCGGACCCGCTTCGGGCTGGGCGACCCGGCCCCGGCGCCCCCGGGCGGCTCGCGGGCCGGGGGCTGACCCTCATGCCCTTCCAGTTCCTCGGCACGGCCGGTGCCGCCCCGTCCGCCGAGCGGGACAACACGAGCCTCCTCTTCCACACGCCGGCCGAGGCGCTGCTGGTGGACTGCGGGGGAAGCCCGCTGCACAGGATCCTCCGAGCCGGCGTGGATGCCAGGCGGTTGCGCTGGGTCATCATCACCCACGCCCACGTGGACCACATTTACGGCCTCCCGTCCCTCATTCACACGCTCTGGTTGACCGGGCGGCAGGCGCCTCTCACCCTCTATGCCCTCCCGGAGCCGGCGGCCATCATCCGCCGCTACATCGCCCTCTTCCCTATCGAGCACAGCCCCCGCTTTCCCCTGGACGTGGTAGAGATCGAGCCCCGGCCGGAGACGCCGGTCCTGGAGGGTCGGACGCTGCGGGTCGAGGCCTCCCCGGTCGACCACAGCGTCCCGAATGCCGCACTCCGGGTGACCTTCGCCGACAGGGACGAGCGGGGGACGGTCGTCTACAGCAGCGACACCCGGCCCTGCGAAGCCGTCGTCCGCCTGGCGCGGGGAGCCGATGTTCTCGTCCACGAGGCCACGTTCGGTGGGGATAGCACGGAAGCGGAGCGTGTCAGGCACAGCACGGCGGCCGAGGCCGGGCGGGTGGCGCGGGAGGCCAAGGTGGGCCGGCTGATCCTCACCCACCTCGACCCCTGGGGGCCGCATCCCCCGGAGGCGCTGCGGGAGGAGGCGGCGCGGGCCTTCGGCGGCCCCGTGGAGGTGGCGCGGGAGTTCGTCCCCTACCCGGCCGGTTCCGGGGCGGCGTAGACCTGGAGCTTCGCGGCCGGGAGGCGGATGGTGACCGGCCCCGGCTCCGCCGGCTGGGCGCCGTCCACCATGACCGTCTCCCCCTCCACGCGCACGTAGTGGCGGTAGATGGCCCCGAGGAAGAGGCGCTCCTCGAGGGTTCCCCGGAGGGCGGCCTCCCCGGGACCGGGAGGGAGATGCCCGGGGGTCAGGCTGGCGTCGCTGGCCTTGAAGATGAGGGTGGCCGGACCGCGGACCACCCCGGCGTAGGAGAGCCGCTGGGCACCGATGGCAACCGCCCCGCTCTCTGCCGTCCCGCGGAGCTGATTGCTCACCCCCAGGAACTCGGCGGCGAAGGCGGTCCGGGGGCGGAAGTAGATCTCCTGCGGGCTCCCGGTCTGGACGACCCGGCCCGTGTCCATGAGGATGACGGTGTCCGCGATGGCGAGCGCCTCCTCCTGGTCGTGGGTGACGTAGATGGCGGTGATGCCGACTGCCTTCTGGAGCCGCCGAACCTCCACCCGAAGCCGCTGGCGGACCTTCGCGTCGAGGTTCGAGAGGGGCTCGTCCATCAGGAGGACCCGGGGCTCGACCACGAGCGCCCGCGCGAGCGCCACCCGCTGCTGCTGCCCGCCCGACAGCGCGGCCGGCCGGCGGTGCATCACCCCGGCGAGATGCCCGATCTCCACCAGGTGGAGGACCTTCTCCACCCGGCCCCGCACCTCCGCTTCCGGCAGTTTCTTCAGGCGCAGCCCGTAGGCCACGTTGTCGAAGACCGTCATGTGGGGCCAGAGAGCGTAGTTCTGGAAGACCATGGCGGTCCCCCGGGCCTGAGGGGGGAACCGGGTCACATCCTCCCCTCCGAAGAGGATCCGCCCCCCGTCCACCGGGACGAAGCCGGCCACGCTCCGGAGCAGCGTGGTCTTCCCGCAGCCGCTCGGCCCCAGGATGGCCGTGAGCCCGCCGCTCGGGAAGGCGATGCTCACCCCCTCCAGCGCGGTCACCCGCCCGTAGCGCTTCGTGAGCCCCTCGACCCGGACCTCCACGGTTCCCCCGGCGCGGCCCCCTAATACCTAACGAACGATGTGACCCAGGGTCCGGGTGGCGCCGGATGCCGCCCGCCGGCCCCCTAGCGGAGGGGGGGCCCTCGGCCTCGGGCCGAGGGGGGGAACCACGGGAGGGTTCCCCAGGGGGGCCGGGGGCCGGGGCGGCGCCGGCGCCAGGACCCGGACCCTGTCGTGCCACGCAGCTCGTTCGCAT
>DASYVA010000045.1 GCA_036000645.1 Candidatus Methylomirabilis sp. | reverse complement strand
GGACGCCCGGCGCAGGGCGGGAAAGGGGGGGGAATGGAAATGGCGAAGGCGATCGCCAAGAAGCAGGAGCTGATCGGCCAGTTCAAGATCCACGAGAGCGATACGGGGTCGCCGGAGGTGCAGGTGGCCCTGCTCTCGGGGCGGATCAACTACCTCACGGAGCATCTGACTGCTCACAAGAAGGATCACCATTCTCGCCGGGGCCTCTTAAAGATGGTCGGCCGGCGGAGAAAACTGCTGGACTACCTCAAGAGCAAAGACATCAACCGGTACCGGGCCCTCATCGAGCGGTTGGGGATCCGCCGGTAGCCGTCCGCGGGCTGCCGTGACGGTCCGGGCGGTGCCGGGAGAGCCCGGGAGCCGGACGCGCGCGGGCAGCGGAAGAAAAGGATCCATGACTCATCGCTTCGAGACGATCGTGGGGGGGAAGCCCCTCAGCATCGAAACCGGCGCCGTCGCTCGTCAGGCCGACGGGGCCGCTTGGGTTCGCTACGGGGACACCGTGGTGCTCGTCACCGCCGTGGCGGCCAAGCAGGCCCGGGAGGGGATCGACTTCTTCCCCCTCACCGTGGACTACCAGGAGCGCGCCTACGCCGCCGGGAAGATCCCCGGGGGATTCTTCAAGCGCGAAGGGCGCCCCCGGGACGCCGAGACGCTGGCTTCCCGCCTCATCGACCGGCCGATCCGCCCCCTGTTCCCCAAGGGGTACCGCCGGGACGTGCAGATCATCGCCACCGTGCTGTCCGCCGATACGGAGAACGACCCGGACGTCCTGGCCATCGTCGGCGCCTCGGCCGCCCTCAGCCTGTCTCCGATCCCGTTCCTCGGGCCCATCGGTGCCGTGCGGGTCGGACGGGTGGGCGGCCAGTTCATTCTCAACCCCACCTACGGCCAGCTGGAGCGGAGCGACCTGGACCTGGTCGTCGCGGGGACGCGGGACGGGGTGGTGATGGTGGAGGCCGGGGCGCGGGAGACCCCGGAGGGGGTCGTGCTGGAGGCCATCGCGGTCGGGCACAAGGCGCTGGCGGACCTCTGCGGGATTCAGGAGCAGCTGCAGCAGGCCTGCGGGAAACCCAAGACGGGCTTCACCCGCCCCACCGGCGATCCCGCCCTCGCCGAGCGGGTCGCCGCGGTCTGCCGGGAGCCAATCCGGGCCCTGGCCGCCGACCTCGCGAAGGAGGATCGGGCGGACCGCCTGGCGGAGATCCGCGAGCGGACCGTGGCCGGCTTCACCGGGGAGCCGCCCGAGGTGTTGGGGGAGGTGCGGGAACTGGTCGAGACGATAGAAAAGGAGGAGATGCGCCGCCTGCTCCTCACGCGGGGGATCCGGACCGATGGCCGCAGTCCGGACGCCATCCGCCCGATCCGGATCGCGGTCGGGCTCCTCCCCAGGACCCACGGCTCCGCCCTCTTCACCCGCGGGGAGACCCAGGCCCTGGTCACCACGACCCTGGGGACCTCCGAGGACGTCCAGCGCCTCGACAGCATCGAGGGGGAGGGATTCAAGCGGTTCATGCTCCACTACAACTTCCCGCCCTTCAGCGTGGGGGAGGTCCGGTTCCTCCGCGGTCCGGGCCGCCGGGAGATCGGCCATGGAGCGCTGGCCGAGCGGGCCCTCCTGACGATCCTGCCGGCGCCCGACGAGTTCCCCTACACGCTGCGCATCGTCAGCGACATCCTGGAGTCGAATGGCTCCTCCTCCATGGCGACCGTCTGCGGCGCGTCCCTCGCCCTCATGGACGCCGGCGTGCCGATCCGGGCCGCCGTGGGGGGCGTGGCCATGGGGCTGGTGAAGGAGGGGGACAAGGTCGTCATCCTCACCGACATCCTGGGGCTGGAGGACCACCTGGGGGACATGGATTTCAAGGTGGCCGGCACGCGGCGGGGCCTCACGGCCCTGCAGATGGACATCAAGATCGTCGGCGTCACCGCCGCCCTCATGGGGGAGGCACTGGAGCGCGCCCGGGCGGCGCGGCTCCACGTCCTGGACCAGATGGACAAGGTACTCGCCCACCACCGCGACCACATCTCCCCCTACGCGCCCCGGATCATCACCTTCAAGATCCCCGTGGACAAGATCCGGGAGGTCATCGGCCCGGGCGGGAAGATGATCCGGAGCATCATCGAGGAGACCGGGGTCAAGATCGACATCAGCGACGACGGCACGGTGGAGATCGCGTCGGCGGACGAGGCCGCGGCCGCCAAGGCCCTCGGGATCGTCCACAAGATCATCGAGGTCCCGGAAGTGGGGAAGACCTACACCGGGAAGGTGAAGAAGATCACCGATTTCGGGGCTTTCGTGGAGATCCTCCCCGGCACCGACGGGCTCCTCCACATCTCCCAGATCGCGGAGACGCGGATCGTGCGCGTGGAGGACGTCCTGAAGGAGGGCCAGGAGGTGACCGTCAAGGTGATCGAGATCGACCGGGCGGGCAAGGTTCGCCTGAGCCGCAAGGAGGTTCTCCGGGACCAGCAACAGCGCGAGAAGCGGTAGCGGCATGCCCCGCTCCCCTCTCATCCGGAAGGCGGTCCTGGCGAACGGGCTCACGGTCCTGACGGAGCGAATGCCCGCCGTCCGGTCCGTGGCCCTGGGGGCGTGGATCGGGGTCGGCTCCCGGGACGAGGAGGCGCCGCAGGCCGGGATCTCCCACTTCCTGGAGCACATGCTCTTCAAGGGGACGGAGCGGCGGTCCGCGGAGGCCATCGCCCAGGAGATCGAGGCGGTCGGGGGGAGGCTGGACGCCTTCACCTCCCGGGAGCACACCTGCTACTACGCCAAGGTCCTCGGCGGCCACCTCCCGCTCGCCGTGGACCTCCTGGCCGATCTCCTCCTCCATCCCCGCCTGGACCCCGCCGACCTGGAGAAGGAGCGGGGGGTCATCCTTCAGGAGATCCGGATGGTGGAGGACACCCCCGACGACGAGATCCACGACCTCTTCGCCCAGGCGATCTGGGGGGAGCACCCCCTGGGACGTCCGATCCTCGGGCGTCCCCAGACGCTCGAGGCCCTCACCCGGGAGGACCTCCGGACGTACCTTGCGGGGCACTACCGCCCCCACCGGACCATCCTGGCCGCGGCCGGCGACCTGGACCACGACCGCCTCCTGGACCTCCTCCAGACTCACCTGGGGGGCTGGGACGGTCCGGAGGCCGCGGCCACCGCACCTGCCCCTCCCGTGGCCCGCCCCGCCACCGTCACCAAGGACCGGGACGTCTCGCAGGTCCACGTCTGCCTCGGAGTGGAGGGCCTCTCCTACGCCCACCGGGACCGGTACGCGCTCAACCTCGTGAACACGGTCCTCGGGGGGGGCATGTCCAGCCGGCTCTTCCAGGAGGTCCGGGACCAACGGGGGCTGGT
>DASYVA010000044.1 GCA_036000645.1 Candidatus Methylomirabilis sp. | reverse complement strand
GCCGGTGGAGCCCCCGCCAGCGCCGCGCCCCGAGGCGCTTGACCATCCGGGCCGTGGAGGTGGCGGCCAGCGGCGTGAGCACGGTGAGCGCGAGGACCCCCACCGTAATGTAGGGGCGCTTCAGGACGTCGGCGAGCATCTCCTCCCAGGCGAAGAAGTGGTCCAGGACGATCCAGACGCTGAAGTGGAGGCACGCGTAGAAGAACGCGAAGAGCCCGAGCAGGCGGCGCAGGGCCACCGGCCAGGCGACCCCGAAGAGGAGCCGCAGGGGGGTCATGGCGAGGGAGGCGAGGAGGAAGCGGAGGGTCCAGTCCCCGAGCGTGCGGGTGAGGGTCTCGATGGGGTTGGCCCCGAGGGCCCCCGCCAGCGCCCTCGAGATGAGGAGGATCAGGGGGGTAAGGCAGGCGGCCCAGACGAAGGCCTTCAGCGTGATCCGGGCGCGCCGGGACACGGGCTAGTAGTGCTTCCGCAGGTCCATCCCCGCGTAGAGCGAGGCGACCTGGTCCGCGTACCCATTGAACATCAGGGTCTTGCGCCGGAGGAACTCCCCGATGCGCCGCTCGGTCGCCTGGCTCCAGCGGGGATGATCCACGGTGGGGTTCACGTTGGAGTAGAATCCGTACTCCTGCGGCGCCGCCTTCTCCCAGGTGGTCTTGGGCTGCTCGCTCACGAAGCGGATCCGCACGATGGACTTGGCGCTCTTGAACCCGTACTTCCACGGCACGACGACGCGCACCGGGGCGCCGTTCTGGTTCGGCAGGACCTGGCCGTAGAGGCCGAACGTGAGGAGCGTCAGCGGGTGGAGCGCCTCGTCCATCCGGAGCCCCTCCACGTACGGCCACTCGAGAGAGGAGAAGCTGAACAGCCCCCCCCGCTGGCCGGGGAACTGCTCGGGATCGAGGAGCGTCGTGAACTCGACGAACTTCGCCTGGCTCGTCGGCTCGACCCGCTTGATCAGCGAGGCCAGCGGGTATCCGACCCACGGGATGACCATGGACCAGGCCTCGACGCACCGCAGCCGGTAGACCCGCTCCTCGAGGGGGAAGAGCTGCATCAGCTCGTCCACGTCGTAGGTCTTCGGCCGCTTGACGTGCCCGTCCACCTGGACCGTCCAGGGCCGCGGCCGGAGCAGGTGCGCGAGACGAGCCGGGTCCTCCTTGTTCGGGCCGAACTCGTAGAAGTTATTGTAGGTGGTGACGCTCTGGAGTTCGGTCGGCGGGTCCGCTACCGTGAAGGCCGGGTTACGCCCGGCCTTCAGCGCCTGTCGGGCGGGGGGCGCGGCAGCGCCCGCCACGGACGGGGCCAGTGCCAGTGCCGCGGCGCCGATCAGGAACGACCGCCGGCTCAGGTAGGCCTCGTGCGGTGTGATCTCCCAGGACCTGATGTCTGGAGCCCGCTGGATCAGCATCACCGCCTCCGGGGGCTGACCGGATCCCCCGCTCACCCCCCTGCTTTGCCCCATCATACACCAGGCACCGCCTCCCGGGCTAGGGCCGATCCGTCACGCCCCCCTCCCCTCTTGCCCGGATGCCCGGCGAGAAAGAGAGGGGCAGGACGGCCGCCCTGCCCCCCGGGACTGCAACGTGCTCCCCAACCCGAATCGTTACTTCGGACGCTCGATCTCCTGCAGGATCCTGGTGATCTCCATGAGCATTTCCATGGACTGGTCCATGCCCTTGTGGCTCATCATCATTTTCTTGGTCTTCATCTTCGTTTCCATCTCGGCGATCATCGCCTTGATCTTGCCGAGCTGCTCCGTCAGCACCTGCTCGGTCACGTGCTCGGCGTGCGCCACTGGGGCGAGGGCGAGGACGCCGGGCAACGCCAGGAGACTCACCACCAGGATGGTCGAGACGATCCGCTTCATGAGGTCCCTCCTTTGGGTTCGTGCGAGTGCGCGGGCACGGGGCCGGCCTTGACTCTGGATCTGGATACGGGGCGGGGCGCGGCACGGATCACCGGGAAGAGCCCTTTGCATTGACACATGCCCTCCGCCTCGCATACGCTCGGGCGCCGGTGCCGCCGACTGGGTTGATCCTCCGGCGCGGGCGGGCCGTATCTTCTCGAAGGGGCGGAGCCGGAAGGACAAAGCGCGTGGACGACGGGGGCCTGATCCAGGCGATGGCGCGCGGGGATCTGGTCGCCCTGGCAACCTTTTATGACCGCTACGCCCCCCTGATCTTCGGGCTTGCCGCCCGGGTGACCGGCAACGCGGCTGACGCAGAGGAGGTGCTCCAGGATGTCTTCATCCAGGCCTGGAGGCAGGCCGCCCGCTACACCCCGGGGCGGGGGGCTCCCCGGACGTGGCTCCTGACCATTGCCCGAAGCCGGGCCATTGACCGGCGGCGGCGGCGGCGGCAGGACGGGACCGCGGGGGCGACCGTCACCGAGGCGCTCGATCGGAGGGAGGATCCCGCGGGGGACCTGGAGGGACGGGAGCGGCGGGAGGCCGTTCGGAAGGCGCTCAAACTCCTGCCGCCGGAGCAGCGGGCCGCGATCGAGCTGGCCTACTTCGAGGGCCTGACCCACACCGAGATCGCGGCGCGGACGGGAGACCCCGTGGGCACGGTGAAGGGACGCCTGCGGCTCGGGATGGAGAAGCTGCGGGGGCTCCTCGGGCCAGTGCTCGAAGAGGGGCAGGGATGACCTGCGAGGAGCTGCGCGATCGATATGCCCTGTATGCGGTGGGGGCTCTGCCGCGCGAGGAGCAGGAGCCGCTGGAGGAGCACCTGGCCCGCGGCTGCCCCACCTGCACTGCGGGAGTCGCCGCCTTCCAGGAGGTCGCCTCGCTCCTGCCCTACGAGGCCGGGGGGAAGGTCCCACCGGCGGCGCTCCGGGAACGGGTCCTGGCTCGGGCCGGGGCCGGCCCGCAGGCGAGGGTCCCCGCGCCGCGCTGGGCCCCGCGCTTCGGGCTGGCGGCAGCCTGGGCGACCGCCGTCCTCGTGGCGGGGGCCGGACTCACCTACGGTCTGGCCATGCGCTGGCAGCTTCGGGAGCAGGCTACGACCATCCGAGGGCTGCAGGCCAGTATGGCCGAGCACGAGGACCTCATGACAATCCTCACCGACCCCTGCACCCGGATCGTCCGGATGATCGGGGCGCAGCCGAGCCCGCCCCCCGAGGCCCAGGCCCTCTGGAACCCGGAGCGGGGGATGCGCCTCTTCGCCGTGAACCTCCCCCCCCTGGCGGAGGGGGAGTCCTACTGGCTCTGGATCAAGACAGACACCGAGATGGTCCCGGCGGCCGCCATCACGCCCGACGCCCGCGGGAGCGCGCGGCTCAGCCTGACCCGCCTCCCTGACCTGAGCACGGCACGGGGTCTCGCGGTCACTCGGGAGCGGGGCCCGGCCGGCTCCCGCCCGGCCGGCCCGCCTCTTCTGGCCGGCGCCCTCTGAACCCGTTTCCCCTCAGAGCAGCTTCTCGATCGCCCCGGTGAGCGTCTCCGTCGGGATTTCCCCCACGTGCTTCTGGGCGATCCTGCCCTCGCGGTCGATGAAGAAGGTTTCCGGAACGCCGTACACCCCGTAGTCAATGGCGATCCGGCTCTTCTGGTCCATCCCGTTGGGGTAGGTCTTCCCGTGTTTCCGGATGAACTCCCGGGCGTTCGGTTCCCGGTCCTGGTAGACCACGCCGACGATCACCACACCCCTCTCACGGTACTGCTCCCAGGCCGCCTGCAGGCGGGGCGCCTCATTCCAGCAGGCGGGGTAGCACCAGGAGGCCCAGAAGTTCACCACGACGACCTTCCCCCGCAGCTCATGGAGGGTGAGCGCGCCTCCGTCCAGGAGGGCCAGGGTGAAGTCGGGCGCGGGCTTCCGGACGAGGGGGGAGGGGATATCTTTCGGGCTCCGGGTGAAGCCGTAGGCCAGGAGGACGATGAGGCCGGCCGCAATCCCGACGGACAGGAGCCACTTCCACCAGGCAGCCGTCCGCCGGAGGGGCGGCGCTTCCCCGGTTCCGAACACCTGCTCCATCACCGGCCGCTCCTGCCCCACCACTCTCGCACCTCATCCCTGGCCGCGGGTCTCGCCGCTGATCCCGCGCCATCCCCATGATACACCAGCCGTGCCCGCGCGGGGACCGTTCCTCCCGGGCGGAGGGCGCACCACAACGCCGAAGCCGGCACGAGGATCCGAGGGAAGCTCAGCAGGTCTGCCTGAGGAAGGCTTTCATGTCATCGGGCCCGGAGAAGACCAGGAACGCCCGATCCCCCCTCATCCCCGCCTCGATCAGCGCGGGGGAGCCGGGCCGAGGACCGTTCGGACCCGAGTCGGTCTTCAGCCGGAGATCGAACTCCCCGAACTCGCGGGCCGATCCATCCTTCAGCCTGACGGCGTAAATTCCCTTGCAGTAGCCTACCGCTTCCACCTGATGGTCGGGGGAGAGCTTCTTCAGGTCCACGATCCGCCCCTCGTGAGCAAGGGCGAGACCGACTCCTCCCCAGAGCACCGCGAGGAGGACAACGACCCATCGCATCGGCGTTCCTCCTTGGGCCTGCCTTCATCCTGCCCCGGCGTCAGCCCTACCGCGCCAGGTGGTGGGGAACGCTGGTGACCACGGTCCGCTTCGAGAAGAGGAGGACGGCCTTGAGGGCCAGGGCCGTCTGGTTGTGGAGCAGGTGCTCCCACCAGTGGCCGGGGACGAACTCCGGCAGGACCACCGTGACCAGGTGGCGGGCCGAGCGTCCCTTCACCTTCTCCAGATACTCCCGGATCGGCTGGACCACCGACCGATAGGGCGAGTCCAGGGCGACCAGGGGGACGTCGGGGGCATACTCGCGCCATTGTGCCCGCAACCGCTCGGTGGCGGCGGGGTCGAGGCTCACGGTGACCGCCTCCACGTCGCTCGAGATGGCCTGCGCGTAGTGCAGGGCCGTCACCACCCCGCGGTGCATCGCGGCGACCAGCACGAGAACCGTGTGCCCGGTCGGCGGCTCCTCCCGGAAGCCCTCCAGCGTGAGCTGGGAGGCGACGTGGAGATAGTGCCGCCGGATCTTCCCGAAGAGCAGGACGATTCCCGGGATGAGGAGGACCACGAGCCAGGCCCCCTCGAGGAACTTTGTCCCGGCGACAACCGTGAGGACGACCCCCGTTGTGGCAGCCCCTACCCCGTTGATCAGGACCCCCCGCTGCCAGCCCGGACCCCGCCGCTTCAGCCACCGCCGGACCATTCCCGCCTGGGAGAGGGTGAAGGAGAGGAACACCCCGACCGCATAAAGCGGGATCAGCGCGTGGGTATCCGCGCCGAAGACTGCGACCAGGAGAATCGCCAGCGCCCCCAGAATCACGATCCCGTTGCTGTAGACCAGGCGATCGCCCACGTTGGCGAGCTGGCGGGGCAGAAACCGATCCTGGGCGACGACCGAGGTCAGGCGGGGGAAGCCCGCGAAGGAGGTGTTGGCGGCCAGGAGCAGGATGAGCGCCGTGGAGGCCTGAACCAGGAAGTAGGGGATCGTCCGACCGAAGATGGCCCGGGCGATCTGGGAGACGACGGTCTCCCCTTCCCGGGGTGCCACCTCGAAGGCGGTCGCCAGGTAGGTCACCCCCAAGAAGAGCGTGAGGAGGATGGCTGCCATCCAGGCCAGGGTAATCGCTGCGTTCCGGGCCTCCGGCGGCCGGAAAGCCTGGACGCCGTTGGCGATGGCCTCCACGCCGGTCAGGGCCGCGCATCCGGAGGCGAACGCCCGGAGGAGGATGAAGAGGGGGACGGCGGAAGCCGCCCCGGCGGTCCCGGAACCCCCTCCTGTAACGGGAAGCCCCCCCGGAAGCGCCGCGGCATCTCCGCGAGACCCGAGCGCAACCGCCCCGCCGATCAAGAGGAGGAAGAAGCTGGCGATGAACAGGTAGGTGGGGACGGCGAAGAGCCGCCCCGATTCCCGCACCCCCCGGAGGTTGGCCACCATAATGAGGACGATGCAGAGGGCAGCCAGGCTCACCCGCCAGGGGTACAGGGAAGGGAACGCCGACGTGAGCGCCGCCACGCCGGCCGCGATGCTCACCGCGACCGTCAGGACGTAGTCGATCATGAGGGCGGCGGCGGCCGTCAGCCCAGCCGGCCTCCCCAGGTTGTGGAGGGCCACCACGTAGGCGCCGCCCCCCGAGGGGTAGGCATGGACTGTCTGCCAGTAGGAGGTGGCCACCACGACCATGAGGAGGCCGATCGCCGCCCCGATGGGGAGGGTGTAGGCGAAGGCGGCCGTCCCGGCCAGGGCGAGGGCCAGGAGGATCTCCTCGGTGGCGTAGGCGACGGAGGAGAGGTTGTCGGAGGCAAAGACGGCGAGACCGGTGACCTTTCCAAGGCGCTCCCCCTTGGCCTGCGCCGTCGTCAGGGGGTCACCCAGGAGGAGCCGTTTCAGCGAAGATGCCATAGCCGGGAGCGCCTTCCCTCCCCAAAAACACGACACGCCGCAGATCGTATGCCTGCGGCGTGCGCCCGGCCGCGGGCGATCTGCCCTTCCAACCAGCCTGCGGGGTTAGCTGACGGGCTCGGGGTTGAAAGTCCCCGTCCGGGCATCCCCCGGGAGGGGCTGCCCGCGATTCGCCCCGGGGGCAATGCCCCCTGTGGGTCCCCCGTTGCTCCGGCAGGAGCATTCGGCGGCAACCGTCCGGCGCCATGGCCGGGCCGGCCGGGACTATACGCTCCTCCCCGTGAAGGTGTCAAGGCGGGCAAGCCCTGTCGCGGCAGCTCCGGGCATAGAGGGCCGGCGACGGTCGGACCCGATGGACAGCTCAGGAAGTCGCCCGGCGCAGAAGCTGGAGGAGGGCGGGGAGGAGGGTGAGGCTGGCCAGCAGGATATTGGTGACACCGAGGGCCAGCAGCAGGCCCAGGCTCGCGATGCCCCGGTGCTGGGCCAGGATCAGCACCCCGAATCCGGCAATCGTCGTGAGGGAGGCCAGAATCATGGACTTCCCGACGGCGGTCCCCAGGACAAACCGTCGTCCCTCCTCCTCCCGGAACCGGGCGACCAGGTTGATCCCGTTGTCCACGCCCATCGCCAGGATCAGGGGGAGGGCGAACAGGTTGGCCAGGTTGAAGTCCAACCCCACGACGGCCATGACCCCCAGGGTCCACCCGGCCCCCGCCAGCAGGGGAACCATGCCCAGGAGGGCGTAGCCCGCATGGCGGAACAGGAGGGTCGACAGGACGAAGATGGCCAGGAGCGCGTATCCGCCAGCCTGTCCGTACCCGCGTGTCAGTGCCTGGCTCGCCTCGAAGGTGTGCACCGGCGGCCCGGTGACGTCTGTGTCCACGCGCCGCAGCGCGTCGACGAAGCGCGCCGTGGCCCCGCGGTCCCAGATGTCCCCGCGGGGATAGATGCGCAGGAGGAGGCGGCCGCTCTCTCCCACGAAGCGCCCCCGCAGGCTCGCGGGCAGGGTCGCCGCGGTCAGGGCAGGCGCCTCGACGCCCCGCCGCAGAACGCGAACCTTCTCGGCAAAGTCGGCCCGGAGCCGGCGCTGATACTCCACGAGGCGCCGACCCGCTTCCCCGGGATCAGGCGCCGCCTCCAGCGCGGCCAATACGCCCTTCAGGGCGGCCCGCGCTGCCGCTACCTCCGCCTCCCCCCCCTCCTCCCCCAGCTTGAAGTGGATCCGGCGGAGGCTCTCCGTGAGGGGAACCAGGTCCGAGGTCTCCCGGGAAACCCGGCGGACCTGCAAGCCGGCCACCGCCGGCCGGAGCGCCCGCAGGATCTGGCGCTTCTCCTCCTGCTGGGCCGGGAGCAGATCCAGAACCCCCTCCACCCGGCGCACCTCCGGCAGGGCGGCAAAGGCCGCCCGCCGGCGCTCCGCCTCCTCGAGCGTGGGAGCGAGGCTGACGGCGAACCAGGTGGAGTGCCCGGCTCGGGCCTGCAGGCGCTCCTCGGTTGCCACGGCCTCGCTCCCCCTGGGGAGGAGGCGCAGGAGGTTGTAGTCGAACCCGATCCGGGGGACGAAGGCCAGGGGGACAAGAGCCAGGAGTACGCCGACGCTCACGACGAGCCGGGGCCGCCCGAGCAGGAGGTCCCACCGGTTGCCCGCCGGGGCGATGGCGGGGCGGGCCGGGGGGAGCGGGGGGGCGGACCGCCGCGCGTCCTCGAGCGCGATGCACGCCGGGAAGACGGTGATGCTGGCCAGGAAGCACAGGAAGAGGCCGCTGCCCGCGATGAACCCCAGCTCGGCGATCCCGCGGAAATCGGTGAGGAGAGCAGCCCAGAAGGCGGCCGCCATAATCACGACCGCCCCCAGGACCCCCACCCCCGTCCGCCCCAGGCTCTCCTCCAGGGCCGCGGGGACATCCTTCCCGGTCCGCCGCGCCTCCTCGTAGCGGGCCAGCAGGTGAATCGGGAAGTTGATTCCGATCCCGATGAGGATGCTGGAGAAGACGGCCGAGAGGAGGTTCAGATGGCCCACCGTGAGCGTGGCGAAGCCGAAGGCCCAGGCGAGGCCGACCAGCAGGCTCAGGAGGGCAAAGGCCGGCTTGATCACGGCCCGGAAGGGGATGATCAGGAGCAGGGCATTCGCCAGAAACCCGAGCACCGAGGCCAGGAGGATGTCGCGCTGGGTGGCCCGCATCTCGTCGGCGGCGAGCGCGGGACTTCCGGTGACCCCGACGCTCACCCCGGGGAAGTCCTGCCGCACGGCCGCCGCGGCCGCCCGAACGGCCTCCACCGGATCCGCAGCGCCGCCCGGTCCCCAGAGATCGAGGAAGGTCGTCTCCGCCTCGACCGGCGCCACCAGGAGGAAAAGGAACCGCTCGTCCGCGGAGAGCAGGTAGCCGTCGGTGCCGCTCTCCCCATCGGCCCGGGGGACGAAAGCCGCCCAGGGGGAGCGGTAGGCGGCGCGGCCGGCCACGCTGTCCCGCATCCCCTCCAGGACCCGCGTGAAGAGGGGGAGGTCTACGGAGAGGGGCTGTCCCTCCGACCCTTCCGGCTCCAGGTCCGTGAAGAGGTGGCGCACCAGCCCCCGCGTCACCTCCCGATTCGTGAGGGCGAAGAACTGCTCAAGGGTGGGGCGAGCGGCGAAGGCGGCCAGGAACTCGCGGTGCTCCTCCACCTTCGCCCGCAGGGTGCGGAGCTCACCGAGACCCAGGTACAGGAGGGCCCGGTCCTCGAACTCCTGCGGGTCGATCCGGTAGAAGACGTCCCGGACGTGGGCGGGATCCGCCCGCAGGCGGTCGGCCAGGGCGGCGGCGTAGGCCTTGGCTTCCGCGACCTGGCCGGCCTCCACCACGACCACCAGACGCTCGTAGTCCGGAAAGTCTTGCCGGTACTCCTGGTAGAGTCGGTCGTATCGCTCCCCGGAGCCGACGAGGGCGCTCCGGGCCATCTCGAACCGGAGGTGGCCGGCGGTGTACCAGAGAGCGCCGGCGGCGCTGAGGAGCGCCACGAGGAGGACCGGCACGGGGAAGCGGATGACCACCCGCGCCACGGCGCACAGGAGCCTTGCCATCATCGCTCGTGGACGTCCTTCCCCACCTGGGGACCGTGAGCCGCCTGTGCGTCGCCGGAAGCGGCGCGCAGCTCAGGGGAGTCTATCGGCCGGCCCGGAGCCGGTCAAGGCGCATTGCCGCCGGGCGGCCGCCGTGGTAGAAGGGGGCTGGGCCATCCAGGAGGGACAGCAGCCAAGGGAGGCAGAGCATGGGCGAGCACATCTACACGTCGCAGGTGAAGATCCTGAAGGACAAGGGCCCGCATCGGCGGGCCTTCATCGCCCCCTTCCCCGAGCCGGTCCACTACGGGGTCCACGGGGCGATCAAGCACTTCTACGGCGTGGAGCCCGAAGAGGAGCTCCCCACCACCCTCGACCACATCGTCGCCGCCGTGGCCGGCTGAATGACCGGCACCCTGGCCGGCGCGCTGGTAGCGCGCAAGATCCCGACGAGCGGGGAGCGTCTCATGGCCGACGCCGAGGGGGTGATCGAGAACGTGGATGGCCACCCCCTGATCACCCGGATCCGGGTCCACTACCGCGTGAAGGTCCCCCGGGGCAAGCGGGAGGAGGCCGAGCGGGCCATCGCCATCCACGAGAAGGGGTGTCCCGCCTCCCAGAGCGTCCAGCGCGGGATCGCCATCGAGTGGGACGGCGAGATCACGGAGATCGAGTGACCGGCGACCCGAAAAGAAACGGGCCGGCAGCCCTTGCGGCTGCCGGCCCGGGTGATCCGTGGCCTGCGTGAGACCGGGACTAGTACCGCCCGCGCCCGCCACCCCCAGGCACGCGCTCCCGGGCCTCGTTCACCGTGAGCGCCCGGCCGCCCATCTCCTTGCCGTTCAAGGCGTTGATGGCCGCCGTGGTGTCACCCTGGTTGGCCATCTCCACGAAGCCGAAGCCGCGCGACCGGCCGGTGTCCCGATCGGTCACGATCTTGACCGACTCGACCTGCCTCCCCCCTTCGCTGAAGAGGGTGCGGAGCTCCTCCTCCGTGGCCTCGAAGGGCAGGTTGCCAACGTAGATTCGCGTTCCCATTGCGGTTCGCTCCTTTCGGAATGCTGCCCACCGGGAGGTCTCGCATCCCCGACCATTCGGGGAGCACCCACCGGGGCCAACGCGCCGGACCGCTCGGGAACCAAAAACGCCGCAGGACCTTCGGTCCTCGCGGCGTTGTCACCCCGACCAGGCGGTACCGTCAGAACCATCAGCCAAGGGCAGGCTACGCCTCGGAGGTGCGCCTGTCAAGGAAATACGTAGGGCCTCCGTGGGGGAGCGAGCGATGCAGAACCGGCGCAGGGTCGGGGCGGGTAGAGAGGACCTGAACCTCTGGAACATCGTCTGCCGCCAGTTCGACAAGGCCGCGGCGACCCTCGAGGTATCGGAGGGGCTGCTGCAGCAGATCAAGGTCTGCAACGCCGTCTACTACGTCGAATTCCCCGTGCGCCTCGGCGATCGCTACGAGATCTTCCAGGGCTGGCGCGCCGAGCACTCCCAGCACCGCAAGCCGACCAAGGGCGGGATCCGGTACAGCGAGTTCGTGACCCAGGAGGACGTGATGGCCCTCGCGGCGCTGATGACCTACAAATGCGCCATCGTCGACGTCCCGTTCGGTGGCTCGAAAGGGGGCGTGTGCTTCAACCCAAAGAAGTACACCCGCGAGCAGGTGGAAAAGATC
The DNA here is from genome assembly GCA_036000645.1 of Candidatus Methylomirabilis sp. Taxonomy (NCBI): domain Bacteria; phylum Methylomirabilota (SeqCode); class Methylomirabilia (SeqCode); order Methylomirabilales (SeqCode); family Methylomirabilaceae (SeqCode); genus Methylomirabilis (SeqCode); species Methylomirabilis sp. (SeqCode). The sequence continues at coordinate 4,083 of DASYVA010000044.1, read as the reverse complement.
ACCCGCCGGTACACCGCGGAGCTGGTCCGCAAGAACTTCATCGGCCCCGGCGTGAACGTGCCGGCCCCCGACCTGGGCACCGGCGAGCAGGAGATGGCCTGGATCGCCGACACCTACGACGCCCTCACCCCCGGGCAAATCGACTCCCTGGCCTGCGTCACCGGCAAGCCGGTCACCCAGGGAGGCATCCGCGGCCGCAAGGAGGCGACCGGGCGGGGCGTGCAGTACGGGATCCGGGAGGCCTTCCGCTACCCTGAAGACCTCCAGCGGTGCCGCCTGGGCGGCGGCCTGGAGGGGAAGCGGGTCGCGATCCAGGGATTCGGCAACGTCGGCTCCCACGTCGCCAAGTTCCTCGCGGAGGAGGACGGCTGCCGGGTCATCGCTGTCGGGGATGTCTCTGGCGGCGTCCTCAATCCCGCGGGGCTGAACATCGCGGCCCTGACGGCGCACCGGGACAAGACCGGCTCCGTGGCCGGATTCGCCGGCGGGACGCCGCTCCCCGGCCCGAAGGACGTCCTCGAGGTGGAGTGCGACCTCCTGATCCCGGCCGCCATGGAGAACCAGATCACCCTGGAGAACGTGGATCGTATCCAGGCCAGAATGATTGCCGAGGCGGCCAACGGCCCGACCACGCCCGGGGCCGACGAGCGGCTCAGCGAGCGGGGGGTCCTGGTGATCCCCGACATCTACCTGAACGCCGGTGGGGTCACCGTCTCCTACTTCGAGTGGACGAAGAACCTCTCCCACATCCGCTACGGCCGGATGGAGAAACGCCTGGACGAGATCTTTCGGGAGCGTCTGGTTTCCGCCATCGAGGAGGTCACCCGGACGCGGGTCCCGGAGCGCCAGCGCTGCGAGTTGCTCAAGGGGGCCGACGAGGTCGATCTCGTCAACTCCGGCCTCGAAGGGACCATGCAGAACGCTTACCGAGAGATCCGGGGGACGCTCCACAATGACCCGCGCCTGGGGGACCTCCGCACCGCCGCCTACGCCGTCGCCATCCGGAAGGTGGCGCGGGCCTACGAGGAGCTGGGCATCTTCCCCTGAGGCGAGCCGGCCCTTCCGTCGCCGCGAATCCCGAGCGCCCACGGCAGCATCCAATCCCCCGGAACCGATCTTCCAGGGGGGCCCCTCATGCGACTTCTCTCCGTCAACGTCGGCCTCCCCCGCCGGGTGACCTGGAGAGGCAAGACGGTCACCACGGCGATCTTCAAGGAGCCCGTCGAAGGGCGCATCCGATTGCAACGGCTCAACCTGGACGGGGACCGTCAGGCGGACCTGTCGGTCCATGGCGGCCCGGCCAAGGCGGTCTACGCGTACCCGGCGGAGCACTACCCCTACTGGCGGGAGCAATTGCCGGACCGGGACCTCTCCTGGGGCACGTTCGGGGAAAATCTGACCATCGAAGGCCTGTCGGAGGATACCGTCAGGATTGGGGACCGGTTCCGTATGGGCACGGCTGAGCTCGTCGTGACACAGCCGCGGCTGCCCTGCTTCAAGCTCGGGATCCGGTTCGGGGACCCCGGCATGGTGAAGCGCTTCCTCGCGAGCCGGCGGACCGGCTTCTACCTGACGGTCCTCGAGGAGGGAGACGTCGGGGCCGGGGACCCGATCACGCAGGTGAGTCTGGGGGAGGCGCCGGTGACGGTCGCCGATATCACCCGCCTGTACGTGGACGGGGGGGAGGACATCGAGGGGTTGCAGCGCGCGGTTCGCGTCGAAGCTCTGCCCGAGGACTGGCGGGACTACTTCCGCGAGCGGCTTGCGAGAATCCGCTCCTGAGGGCAGCAACCCCGGTCAGGCCAAAAAGGCGTGCGCCCGGCTCCCCCAGGAAGCCGGGCGCACGTATTTGTGCGGGAATCAGTCTCTCTCTACTCGTAGAACTTGGTGTCCTCTAGGGGCTTCCAGCCGGCCGTGGCGACCACAATCAGAACCAGGTTCTCCTTCCCCTCCTTGGTGAAGCTGTGGGGAATCCCCTTGGGGAGGTTCAGGATATCCCCGGCCTTGACCTGCCTGGTCTCATCGCCGAGCCGGGCTGTCCCTTGCCCGCGCGCGATGTAGAGCACGTGGTCTTCCTGGGCGTGGTGGTGGAGCTTGATCTTACTCATTTCGATCACCTGGAGCTCCGAGTTGCCTGCCCGGGCCTTCCAGGTCACCTGGGCCGTCTTGTCCGCGGGGAGCGGGTTCCCCCTCAGGATCTCGTCCAGGCTATTCACGGTGATCTTCGCGCCCCCGTAGGCCCAGGTGCCAGCCCCGACCAGCAGGGCCAGGGCCACGAGGCCCGCCCCCCCGCCCCACAGCATACGCCCCTCGCTCCGCCAGCGCTCCATGGCTCAGCCTCCTCTCTCCATGGCCGACCTTGCGGCCATGACCTGACCCACCGCCCCGCCCCCCCGGGCCCTACGGCTTCCGGGCCCGGATGGTGACCCCCTCGGTCCCGAAGTTCACCGCATTCCGCTCGCCGCGCGCCGGAGAAAACGTGCTCGCGCCACGCCACCTCCGCCCCCACGAAGCCGGCCTGCCCGATGATCGCCAGGTACTCTCCCTCCAGGAGAGCGCCGCCAATTCAGGCGGTCCAGATGTCGAGGACCGGGATCCGCGCCTGGGCGATGGAGCACTTCCGGTTCCCGTGGGATCCGACGTTCCAAGGACAAGTGCCGCAGAAGCGGCTCGCTCCACACGCCGAACTGACCTGATGAATGCCGCGCTGGCGCGTTTTGGCGACGCTTGTTAGGCGGTGTCCTTCCCGAGGAAGCCACCAGCCTCGTGGCGAAGGCGCATATTCTCCTTGTCACACCCAGTCATCTTGCCGCACTTCGGACACTGCACCTGATTGCCAATCAAGACCATGGTAGATGACTCGAAGCTCTCGCTCTCGCCGAAGCCTATGGGCGAAGGAAACCATTCTCGGCAGTGCTCACACCTGATGTCGATCTGCCGAACCTTACCCATGGTGCCTCCATGGTTGAGACGGCCGCTAGCTTTAGGCGCTGGTTAGACCGCTTGCCCCGTGTGGCGCGCAGCGACTTGTCGATCTATCGAGTCCAGATAACCCTGCCAGAACGCGATCGCCTCACGGCACAGTTCGAGTGGATCCCGCCCCTCAAATGGGCCGGAACGCATGAAAGCCTCGAACGTCGTCGGGCCACCTGGGCCGCTGCCCGTTTCGCCGGTCGCCAAGTTCAACCACGCCGTGCCAGGTCTGACCGTAATATTGACGCCCGTGCCAATCTCATAGGCCTTCAGAACGTTGTTCCGCTCCGCTTCGATGAACTCCCAGAAGATTGTTGGTTCCGGTTTCGATTGACCGAGGTCCTTCCACGCCGACTCAATGACCTCGCGTGCGGCATCGCTCGTCTTCCCGTCGACCTTCTTGAGAACGTGTCCGACAGCCCTCAGAAGCGCTACTAGCCCCGCCCACCGGGGTCTCCACAATTCGGTGCGCATATCCCCCGTAATGTGATCAAGGACCCGTTGGCAGTCACGAAGAACTTCCCGGGCGTGAAGCGTCATTTAGGTGTTCGCTCCAGCGGTCCAACTCACAAATAACTCACAGCCCATTGTCGAGCTGGAAAGCCAGGAGGGTAAGTAGCGGATTCTGTGGTGGGCGGTACTGGGATCGAACCAGTGACCTCTGCCGTGTGAAGACAGCGCTCTCCCAACTGAGCTAACCGCCCAACTATTTGAATTTTAGTGGTTGCCCTGTGGTCTGACCAGACCCCTTTTGGGCCCTGGTGGCTCCACAGTAACTCGAATGTAGGATCCGGTCAAGCCTGTGTACTCGTCCAGTAGATTAGTGACACTCCATCTGCCCTCGGCGGGCGCGCTGTTGCCGCAGGAACTGCTGGGGGGTGAGGTACCCCAGGGCCTGGTGGGGCCGGACTGTGTTGTAGATCCGCTCCCAGGCCTGGAGCTGCCGGTTCACCGCGGCCAGCTCGCGGGCGCAGGGGGTGACCTCATAGAACTCCTCCGTGTGGGTCCGCTGGGCCCGCTCGACCCGGCCGTTGAGCTTCGGGGAGCGGGGCGGGAGCACGAAGAGGCGGAGGCCCCGCTGCTGGCAGGCCGCCTCGAAGGCGGCCGCGA
>DASYVA010000043.1 GCA_036000645.1 Candidatus Methylomirabilis sp. | reverse complement strand
GCCCCCTTTGTGCACCTGCACGTCCATAGCCAGTACAGCCTGCTGGATGGGGCCTGCCATCTGGAGCGGCTGGTTCGGAAGGCGGCGCAGGAGTTCCGGATGCCGGCCCTCGCCCTGACCGACCACGGGAATCTGTTCGGTGCCATTGACTTCTACACGCAGGCGCAGAAGGAGGGGCTGAAGCCCATCGTCGGGTGCGAGCTGTACGTGGCGCCGGGGACCCGCTTTGAGAAGACCAACGTGGACGGCTCCTACGAGGGCGCGAACCACCTCACCGTCCTGGTCAAGGACCAGGCCGGCTACAAGAACCTGATCAAGCTGGTCACGGCCGGCTTCCTGGAGGGCTTCTACTACAAGCCGCGGGTAGACCGCGAGCTGCTCCAGCAGCACGCGAAGGGGCTGCTCGTCCTCTCGGGCTGCCTGAACGGCGAGGTCTGCCGGTTTCTCATGGAGGGGCAGGAGGCGAAGGCAAAGGAGACAGCCGCCTGGTACCGGGACGTCTTCGGTCCCGAGAACTACTTCATGGAGCTCCAGTGGCACGGGATCCCGGAACAGAAGACCGTGAACGAGGGGGTCATCCGGATCGCCCGGAGCCTCGGGGTCCCGCTGGTCGCCACCAACGACGTCCACTACCTGAGCGAGACCGACTTTCGGGCGCACGAGATCCTCCTCTGCATCCAGACGGGGAAGACGACCCACGACAAGGACCGGATGCGCTTCTCGGTGAACGAGTTCTACCTGAAGTCCCCGGAGCAGATGGCCGAAATCTTCCGGGACTACCCCGAGGCGCTGAAGAACACCGTCTCGGTGGCCGAGCGCTGCAACCTGGAGCTGGAGTTCGGGAAGATCCACCTGCCCCACTATCAGGCGCCGGCCGGCCAGACGCTCGACTCCTACCTGGAGGACATGGCCTGGAAGGGCCTGCGGGCCCGCTTCCCGGAGGCCGCGCCGCAGCAGGAGGAGCGCCTGAAGGCCGAGCTCGGCGTCATCCAGCGGATGGGGTACGCGGGCTACTTTCTCATCGTGTGGGATTTCATCCGGTTCGCGAAGGAGCGGGGCATCTCGGTCGGGCCGGGCCGGGGCTCGGCCGCCGGCTCGCTCGTGGCCTACGCCCTGGGCATCACGAACATTGACCCGCTCCGCTACGGGCTGCTCTTCGAGCGCTTCCTGAACCCGGAACGGGTGAGCATGCCCGACATGGACATTGACTTCTCCTACGAGCGGCGCGACGAGGTCATCAATTACGTCACGGAGAAGTACGGGAAGGACAACGTCGCCCAGATCATCACCTTCGGGACTCTCGGCGCCAAGGCGGTCATCCGGGACGTGGCCCGTGCGCTCGGGCTCCCGTACTCTGAGGCGGACAAGCTTGCCAAGATGGTTCCGACGACGCTCAACATCACCCTGGACGACGCGCTGGCCCAGAGTCCGGCGCTGGCCGAAGCGGTCCGGACCCGGCCCGAGGTGGCCGAGCTGTGGCAGGTGGCGAGGGCGCTGGAAGGCCTGACCCGGCACGCCTCGACCCACGCGGCCGGCGTGGTGATCTCCCGGGACCCCCTGACGGAGCACGTCCCCCTCTACCGCGGGGGGAAGGGCGAGATCACGACCCAGTACGCCATGGGGGCCATCGAGAAGATCGGCCTCCTCAAGATGGACTTCCTGGGCCTGCGGACGCTCACGGTCATCTCCAACACTCTGGAGCTCGTCCGGCAGGGCTACGGGACGACCGTGGACATCGAGGCCATCCCGCCGGACGACGAGAAGACCTTCCGCCTCCTGGAGGAGGCCCGCACTAACGGGGTCTTCCAGTTGGAGTCCACGGGGATGCGGGACCTGCTCCGGCGCCTGCGGCCAGGACGGCTGGAGGACGTGATCGCCCTCGTGGCCCTCTACCGGCCCGGCCCCATGGTGATGATTGATGACTTCATCGCCCGCCGGCACGGCCGGGTGAAGGTGACCTACGACCACCCGGCCCTGGAGGAGATCCTGAAGGACACCTACGGGGTCATGGTCTACCAGGAACAGGTCATGCGCATTGCCGGCGATCTGGCCGGGTTCTCCATGGGCGAGGCAGACATCTTGCGCCGGGCTATGGGCAAGAAAGATCCGGAGCTCATGGAGAAGGCGCGGAAGAAGTTTCTGGATGGCGCCAGGACCAAGAATATCCCGGCGCGGACTGCCGAGAAGATCTTTGACCTCATGGCTCAGTTCGCAGGGTACGGGTTCAACAAGTGCTTGACCGCGGACAGCCTCGTCGAGATGGCGGACGGGACCCGCAAGCCGATGACGGCCGTGGGGGCGGGGGAGACGGTCCTGACCAAGGATGGGCCGGCCCGAACGGAGGGAGTGCGGCCTAGCGGGCAACGCGCCGTCCGCCGCCTCACCTTCGCCAACGGGATGAGCTTGCGCTGCACCCCAGACCATCCACTTTTGACGCAGCGGGGATGGGTCAATGCCGAAGAGGTCACGCCACAGGATTTCGTCGCCGTGGTCCGGCAGCTCCCCTGCGGGGCAAGCTGCGTGCCGGGCCACTTTCCCGCGCTCCTAGGCTACGCGCTGAGCGAAGGGGCCCTCAACTACGGCAGGCATTTCTACCTCTACTCGAGCGACGACGCCGAGCTCGCGGACATGGCCGCGGTCCTGTCGGCCTTCGAGAACACCGTCCCCCGCCTTGACGACCACCGCCCGAAACGGCTTGGCGCATCCCTGTTTCCAAAGCGGCGAGATATTTCCCGGCCGTCGGCGGCGGTCCGGTTCCTCTTCGAGGAATGCGGGCTCCAGGGGAAGGGCGCGCTCGAGAAATTCATTCCGGCCCTGGTGGATGCCTGGGATGAGGCGGCCATTAGCGTCCTTGTGGCGAAAATGCTTCAGGGAGATGGTTGTATCCACCCGCCGACGCGAAGCGTTTTCTATGCGACCTCCTCCGAACGGCTAGCGCGGGACTTCCAGCGGCTGCTCATGAAGCTGGGGTTCACCTCGACGATCCGAATGAAATACTTCCGCTACCGGGGGACGCTCCGCCCCGGCTACACGGTGCACCTCCTGGGTGGGCGAACCGCTTTCCAGGAGTTGCGGAAGCGCGTTGGCCTCCACATGGTGGGGGCGAGGCGGGAAGCCCTCTGGCGCCTGGCCGAGGCCTCCGCGGCGCTGCCGCCCTACCTCGCCCGGGGGACGTTGGACATCGTGCCCGCCACGCTGGCCTTGGAACCTCTGCGCAAGGGAATCGGCGCTCGGTTCGGGTCCCTGAAGGCTGGCTGCCGGGCGCTCGGGCTGGCGTACCGGCTCGTCTTTGCTGATGCTGCGAAAAAGGGGATCCGACGGGATACGTTGCTCGACGTGGCCGAGCGCCTGGGCGACCAGCGCCTGCACGACCTGGCGATAGCGCCCCTCGCCTGGACCCGCTTGGTCGGCCGAGCGCCCGATGGTGAGGAAGAGACGTATGACATCTCCGTCCCTGGACCCTCCTCCTTCATCGCCAACGGGGTCGTGGTCCACAACAGCCACGCCGCGGCGTACGCGGTTGTGGCCTACGAGACCGCCTATCTGAAGGCGCACTACCCGGTCGAGTTCATGGCCGCCCTGCTCACGTCGGAAATGGCAGACACCGACAAGATCGTGAAGTACATCGAAGAGTGCCGCGCGATGGGGATCACGGTCCTGCCGCCCGACGTGAACGAGTCCGACAGCGGCTTCAAAGTCGTCGGGGACAAGATCCGCTTCGGCCTCGTGGCGGTGAAGAACGTGGGGGATCTGGCGATCCACTCCATCCTGGAGTCCCGGAAGGCCAAAGGCAAGTTCACGAGCCTCTACGACTTCTGCCAGCGCGTGGACCTGCGGCTGGTCAACAAGCGGGTGCTGGAGAGCCTCATCAAGTGCGGGGCGTTCGATTCGCTCGGCGCGCGGCGTCCCCAGCTCATGGCGACCGTGGATGCGGCGATGGAAGCCGCGTCCTCCGCCCAGCGGGACCGGGCGCAGGGGCAGGTCTCCCTCCTGGAAGTCTTCGAGGCAGCCGGCGCTCCGGCGGTCGCTGCCCCCGGCCTGCCCGAGGTCCCGGAGTGGTCCCGAGCGGAGCTCTTGGCGGCGGAGCGGGAGACGCTCGGCTTCTACATCACGGGCCACCCGCTGGCCGAGTACGATGCCGTGACGAGGCGCCTGAACGCGATCCGGATCGACGCCCTGCCGGGGCTCAAGGACAAGCAGACGGTCCGGGTCTGCGGCATCGTGAGCGCCGTGAAGGAGATCTCGACGAAGAATGGGGACCGGATGGCCTTCGTGACCGTGGAGGACCAGACCGGCTCCGTGGAGACCGTGGCCTTCCCGGACCTATACCGGGCGAAGATGCTCCACCTGGTCAAGGACGCTGCCGTCCTGGTCACGGGGCAGGTGGACATCACGGAGGATGCGGCCAAGCTGCTCCTGAGCGATGTGGAGCCGCTCGACAAGTTCCGGGGGAAGGCTCCTCAGGCCGTCCGACTTACCGTGGGGGGGCCCGCGGCCACGCCGGATGCTCTCCGACGCCTGCGCGAGCTGGTGGCCCAGCACCCAGGCTCCGCGCCCCTCACCCTGGCGCTCGAGGTGCCCGGGGGCCCTGCCCTCCTGGAGGCGGACCCGGGATGCGGCGTCGCGGCCGGGGATGCCTTCGTGGCGGCGGCGGAGGCGCTCCTCGGCCGCGGCAGCGTCCTCCTGCTCTATTAAACCTGAGCTGCTGCCGCCGATCGCTCGCGGCCACTCCTTTGCCGTGGCGGGTGGTTCGGCTATCCTGAGGGCAACCTTAGCTCCCCAAAATCAAGAACAAATGAATAAGACGCACCTAGCTTTGGTTGGAGTTGTCTTCTTAGTGGTGACCGTTGGGGTATTTCTGCTTTGGTTGGAAGGAGCACGTCACAGGCAGATCGTCCAGAAATGTAAGACACTACGACTGGGAATGACGGAACACGAAATCATTGCTGTTTTAGGACAACCTGCGAGAAAAGCAACAGAGAAACAGGCGAATACTATAATCGAGAGACTTTTCTTCGAACCATCGGGGATCATGCCGAATGTTGCTGCGCAATCGGTGCTCTGCGAAATCAACGTATCTACTAAACGTGCGGTACGGATTATTTGCGATGAGGATTTTCATCTACGGAATGGCGAAACACAAGGGCTCGAGAAGAAAGGGTCTAATTAGGGCTGCTGGTAACCCGAACAGGAACGAACTTAGGAGGCTGCCTTTTCGGAGCCACCTCTTTGCCGGGGCAGCCTTTTCCGCTATGCTGAGCCGGCCTGGCGGTGCCCTCCTCGGGGCCGCGCCGATAGTGTCCGGTTCGCCTCGCTAGCCCTCGCGCTGAAGGAGGCGGCCATGTTCGCCCTCGACTTCGAGCGCCCGATCCTGGAGCTGGAGGCCAAGCTCCGGGAGCTGCAGGAGATGTCCACCGGGGAGAAGGTGGACTTCTCCGACGAGATCCGGAAGCTGGAGAAAAAGATCGCCAAGCTCCAAACCGACACCCTGGCCAAGCTCACCCCCTGGCAGCGCTGCCAGATCGCCCGGCACCCGAACCGCCCCTTCACCATGGACTACATCAAGGCGTTCATCACCGACTTCGTGGAGATCCACGGGGACCGGGCCTTCGCCGACGACAAGGCCGTCATCGCGGGCCTGGGCCGCCTGAACGGCATCGCGGTGGTGATCATCGGCCAGCAGAAGGGGCGGGACACCAAAGAGAAGATCATGCGCAACTTCGCCATGGCCAACCCCGAGGGGTACCGGAAGGCCCTCCGGGCGATGAAGCTGGCGGAGAAGTTCGGCAAGCCGGTGATCTCGTTCGTGGACACCCCGGGGGCCTACCCGGGGCTGGGGGCGGAGGAGCGGGGCCAGGCGGAGGCCATCGCCCGCAACCTCCGGGAGATGGCGGAGCTCCGGGCGCCCATCGTCGTGGCCGTGACGGGGGAAGGGGGGAGCGGCGGCGCGCTCGGGATCAGCGTCGGGGACAGCCTCCTGATGCTCGAGTACGCCATCTACTCCGTCATCTCCCCGGAGGGATGCGCGAGCATCCTCTGGCGGGACCCGGCCAAGGCCCCGGACGCAGCGGAAGCGCTGGGGCTCACGGCGCAGATCCTGAAACGCCTGGAAATCATTGACGAGATCGTGCCCGAGCCAATCGGCGGGGCACACCGGAACCCGGCGGAGATGGTCGAGACGTTGCGCGAGGTCCTGACCCGGGAGGTCCAGCGCCTCCGCCAGATCCCGATCGATGACCTCCTGGAGCAGCGCTACCGGAAGTTCCGCCGGATGGGGGTCTTTGAGGAGGCCGAGCGCGCTGGAACCTAGGAGAGGAGCATGCGCCTGGACGGGAAGGCGGCCATCGTGACCGGGGCGGGCCAGGGGATCGGGCGGGCGATTGCCCTCGCGTTCGCCCGGGAGGGGGCGGACGTCCTGGTGGCGGAGGTGAACCCGGAGACCGGGGCCCGAACGGCCGCGGCGGTTCAGGCGCTGGGGCGCAAGGGCCTCGCCACCACGACCGACGTCGCGCGCCCCGACCAGATCGAGGCGATGGTGGAGACCGCCGGGCGCACGTTCGGGCATCTGGACATTCTGGTGAACAACGCCGGGGTGCTGAAGGTCCAGGACCTCTTCGCCCTCAGCGAGGCCGACTGGGACCGGACCTTTGCCGTCAATGCGAAGGGACCCTTCTTCTGTCTCCAGGCCGCGGCCCGCCGGATGCGGCAGCAGGGAGGCGGGGTCATCGTGAACATCGCCTCCATCGCCGGGCGGGCGGGGAGACCCATCATGGTGGACTACGCCGCCACCAAGGCCGCCGTGATCAGCATCACCCGGTCGGCCGCGATCGCGCTGGCCCCCCACCGGATCCGGGTGAACGCGGTCTGCCCCGGCATGGTGGATACGGCCATGTGGGAGCACATTGACGAGGTCTGGGGGATGCAGATGCAGGGGCTCCCGAAGGGGGAGCAGATGCGGCGGCGCCTGAAGATGGTCCCGCTCGGCCGGATGGAGCAGCCGGAGGACGTAGCGAAGGCGGTGGTCTTCCTGGCCTCGGACGAGGCGGAGTACGTCACCGGCCAGGCCTTCAACGTCTGCGGCGGCCTGGAGATGGACTGAGCCGGATGCGGGCGACGGTCTGGCACGGCGGGGAGAAGCTCACCCTCGAGGAGCGCCCGGTCCCGACGCCGGCGGCGAACGAGGTCCTGATCAAGGTCGCGGCCTGCGGGATCTGCGGGACCGACGTCCACATCATCGAGGACAAGTTCCCCCTCTACCCCCCGCCCCGGGTGATCGGTCACGAGTACACGGGCACGGTGGCCGCGGTCGGGGCCCGCGTGCGGAAGGTCCGGCCGGGCGACCGGGTCGTGGTGGAGCCGGGGTACACCTGCGGGGACTGCTACTTCTGCCGGCAGGGCCGCGAGAATCTCTGCGAGCAACGGATCGTCCACCCGGGGGGCTTCGCCGAGTACACCTGCGTCCCGGAGCGCCTCGTCCACCTCCTCCCGGCGGGCGTCTCGTTTGAGATGGGGTCGCTCGCGGAGCCGCTCGCGTGCGCGCTCCGGGCCTGGGACCTGGCGGCTGCGGCTTCGGGTGCCCACGTCGGGATCCTGGGGGGCGGGGCGGTGGGGTTACTCCTCACGCAACTCGCGCTCCACTCGGGCGCCGTGAAGGTCGTCCTCTCGGAGCCGCGGGAGCACCGCCGCGCCGTGGCCAAGATGCTCGGCGCCGTGGCGGTGGACGGCACCCGCGAGGACCTCCCGGCCATCCTGCAGGCCGAGACCGGGGGGCTCGGCCCCGAGATCATCTTCGACGCGGTCGGAAACCCCACCCTCCTCACCCAAGCACTCGAGCTGGTCCAGCGGGGCGGCACGGTCGTGGAGGTGGGGGTGGCGGATCCGGCCGCCGTGGCCAGCTTCCGGCCCTACCTGCTCTTCGAGAAGGAGCTCACGATCCGGGGCTCCCACATGCGCCCCTACACCTTCCACCGGGCGGTCCGCTGGCTGACCCGCCTCACCCTCGCCCCCCTCCTGGGCCTGGAGTTCCGCCTCGAGGAGACGCTCGAGGCGATCCGGAGCCAGCGGGCCGGGAAGGGGATCAAGCTCGTGGTGAAGCCGTGAGGGATGGCCCCGCCATCCTCACCCTGGACCTCGGCACCTCCTCCTGCAAGGCCAGCCTCTGGAACGCCTCCGGCGCGCTCCTCGCGGCCGCCGACGAGAGCTACCCGACCCACCACCCTCACCCGGATTGGGCGGAGCAGCACGCGGAGGACTGGTGGCGCGCCGCCTGCGGCGCAGCGCACCGGTGCCTCGCGCAGCATCCGGGTGGCGAGAAGGGCATCGCGGCCATCGGCCTCTCCTCCCAGCGGGAGGGGGTGGTGCCGGTGGCGCGGGACGGGCGGGCGCTCGGCCCCTGCATCATCTGGATGGACCGGCGCTCCCGTGGGGAGACGGAGACCCTGGTTGCGGAGTTCGGACCCGCCCGCCTCCACGATGTCACCGGGATGATCCCGGACCCCACCTTCACGGCCACCAAGCTTCTCTGGCTCAAGACCCACGCTCCCGAGGCCCTCGGGGCCGCCGCCTTCCTGCAGCCCCGAGACTACCTCTACTTCCGCCTGACCGGAGCCCTCCTCACCGACTACACTCTCGCCTCCCGGACCATGATGTTCGACATCCGGGCCCGCACCTGGTGGATGCCCATGCTGGACCGCCTCGGGGTCCGGCAGGAGCAGCTCCCGCCGCTCTACGCTTCCACCGAGGCGCCGTTCCGCTTGGAATGGGAGGGGGCCTCTGCCCTCGGCCTTCCGCCGGGCGTTCCCGTCGCCGTCGGCGCGGGGGATCGGCCCTGCGAGGTTCTCGGTGCCGCCGTCGCCGGCAAGCGCGTCATGGAGTCCACGGGCACGGCGACCAACGTCTCCATGGTCATCCAGGCGGTCCCGTCGGTCCTGGAGATCTCCCCCTGCTCCATTCATGCCCTCCCCGGGCGCTGGCTGCTCGAGATGGGCATCATCACCACCGCCTCGGTCCTCCGCTGGTTCCGGGAGCTGGCGGGGCTCCCGCCGGAGGGGATGGAGACGCTCGAGGCCGAGGCGGCCAAGAGCCCCCCCGGGGCCCGGGGGCTCGTGGCGCTCCCGTTCTTCATGGGGGCCCGCTCGGTCCGCCTGAACCCCGACGCCCGGGGGGCTCTGATCGGCCTCAGCCTGGGCCACGGGCGGGGGGACATCGCCCGGGCCATCATGGAGGGGGTGGCCTTCGAGGTGGGGGCGTGCCTCCGCGGGCTGCAGGGCATGGGGCACGCGGTGGAGGAGGTGCGGGTGTTAGGCGGCGGGGCCCGCTCCGATCTCTGGTGCCAGATCAAAGCAGATGTGCTGGGCCTCTCCCTGGCCCGGCTCCGCCACACGGAGGCCGCCTCGGTCGGTGCAGCCCTTCTGGCCGGGGCCGCCATTGGTCTGGTGACGGATCCCGAGGCGGCGGCCGAGGCCTGGAACCCGGTCCAGGTGACCTTCACGCCGCGCTCCGAGGCCCACCGGGCCTACGCCGCCCCCGCGCGCCTCTTCGAGGACTGCTACGGGGCGCTTGCTCCGCTTTTCGGCCGCGTCGCAGCCGGCCAGCACTGAATTCCCTCCCCCTCCTGCCTGCCGGTGTCCGCATCCGACCCTGACGCCCGGGCGGCATGGGTAGGCCGGTCCGCCTGATCGCCGGCACCCCTGTGTCGTCTCCCCAGGGCGGGGCGGCTCCCCCCACCCGCTGCGATGCGTCCCCCCGGGCAGCCCCGGGGGCTCAACCTTCCGGGATCCAAGTACCTTGAGGAGCCTGCGGCAGCGGGTCTCGGGGGGGTGCTCGAAGAACCACTTCCGCCGCCGCAGTGGAAAAAAGTAACAGGAGGTCCTCTTCATCCTGATTCGCTGAGGGGTTAGGGCCCGAAGCCCCCGGCGGAATGGGCGCTCCCGCCGCCGGGCGGACTCTCCCTTCGGAACGGAAGTTGCAATCCATCCGGACCGCCTCCGCTCCGTGCCCAGAAACCGTCGGGGCGCACGCCTTCCAGGCCCGATCGGGGACCCCCTCCGGGCCGGTTGGGGGGCATGACGTGCACGGCATCGGAGGGGCCGAGGACGGCCGCGCACCCATCGCCCCGACGGCGGCCGGCGCCAGTAGCGACGGGCTCCCTATGCGCCTCACAGGTCCGGGAAGATAGCGACACCGAAGGGAAGGAGTCGAACGATGCTCAAGGACGCCGAGGTCAAGCGAATCATCGAGGCGATCGCCGAGTACAGGGAGCTCGTCCAGCAATCCAGCAATATGCGCGATCAGCTGGAATCGCTCCAGAAGCGCTGGAATTCGCTGAGACAGGATCGGGACCATCTCCGGAGCAGCCTCGACACGATCCACCAGGCCCTTTCGCAGGTGAAGGTCGAGTACCAGTCGCTGATGAAGAACATCACCGACCTGTCCGCCACCGAGGATGCGGTCCTGGACAACATGAAGTTCCTGGTGGATGAGCTGAATTCCATCCTCAGCAAGCACGACGGCAACGAATAGGACCCCTACCCATGAACAGATGGAAAGGCACACGAACTCCCTTTGCCGATGAGAGCCGGATCCTGACTGAAGGCCAGAAAGACGGGGAGAGAAACATCCCGGAGATGAGCTCGTATATGCCTGCCCAGTTCGAGCAGGCCCTGATCGCGCACGGGGAACAGGAGGTCCACCGGACATACGAGAGGGCCTCGCTCCGGATCGCGAAGCTCCTCCCCCTCTTCCAGACCCTCCACAAGCATTTCACGGACCTGGAAGGCCGTCTCCAGGCGCTCGTCGAGCGCTATACCGTGCGGAAGAAGGAGCTTGGCCGCGAGGTGATGGCCCCGTTTCCGTATAAGTACCATGTGGCGCTGATCCTGTTCCTGGGCATCGGCGAGTTTCCCTTGAACACGATCGTGTTCCGCCTGTTCGGCGAGGCCGAGTACCTGACCTATGTCATGGCGTCCACCCTCGCCATCACCATCCCGCTCCTCGGGCTGTTCATCGGCGTCCACCTGCGGCAGTCGGCTCCGCGGATCGCCGGCAACATCGTGGTGGGGATGTTCATTCCCCTCTCGGTGGGCGCGGCGCTCGTTGCGGTCAGTATGCTCCGGAATACTTACATCTCCTCGCAAATGGCCTCGAGCACGGGGGTCGTGGGGGACCAGCAGCAGCTCGCCTATGCGCTGTTCGCCCTCAACGCCCTCGTGTTCTGCGGGGCTGTCGTGAGCGCGTTCTTCGCCCACGACCCGGACGAGAAGTTGAACCAGTGCCGCAGCTCGCTCATGCGTCTCGATCGGAGGAGAAACGCGATCCGGAAGAAGCTCTACCAGATCGGCACGAAGGTCAACGGGGAGATCAAACAGGCCAAGAGCCGGATCGAACAGATCAGGGCTGCAACCAATCAGAACGTTGCCCTGTACCGTCAGACCAACCTGCGGTTCCGCCGGCTCCTGCCGCCGCCCACCTTCAGGAAGACCCCGGAGTTCCCGAAGTTGGAGTGGTGGCCGGAGGTGGCGGTGGACGGGATCAGGGACCAGCGGGAAGGCGGGTGATCTCGTGTCTCCTCTGCGCGTGACCGGCTGCCTCCTCGTCCTTGCGATCTACGGGGTCCTCCTGACGGCGGGCTGTACCCCCACCTCGCAGGCCGGGCCGGACCGCGGGACGGCGATCGTCATCTTCGTGGACTTTTCCCAGAGCATCCGGAGTGAGACCCGGGCGTTGTTCCGGCAGGATATCGAGAGCCGCATCATCCCCTCCCTTTCGCCGGGGGATAGACTGCTGATCGCTTCCATCAGCGACAAGACCCTCACCGAATTCCGTCCACTCGTCGAAGCGACCTTCCCGCCGAGGCCCTCGTTCAACGGATTTTTCGACAACGTCCTGAACCACAACCGCAAGGTCAAGGAGATCGACGCGCAGGCCGGCCGCCTGCGGGAAGAGATGGCGGCTCAGGTGGCGGACGTGTTCGGCAGACGGCTCGGCAGCCCGCAGACCGACATTTTCAGTTCTCTCGTCCTCGCCCAGAAGCTCTTCCACGACGAGCCGAGACGCAAGGTTCTGGTCCTCATGTCCGACATGATCGAGGATCTTCCGCCCTATCGTTTCGAACAGATCAAATGGAATCCCGCCACGCACCAGAAGATCCTCACGGAGTTGGCCGAGCGAGGGTTGATGCCCGACCTCTCGAGCGTGTGCGTCTACGTGTCGGGGGCATCCGCGCAATCGGCCGATACGGCCGGGCAGATCGGCGACTTCTGGCGGACGTACTTCGAGCGCTCGAAGGCCGACATGGACCCGAGCCGCTATGCGCACGTCCTCCTGCACTGGCCCCCGCCGAAGACCTGCGGTGTTTAGAGAGGCTACGATCGAGCCGCCACAGGCGTGATGTCCTCCGCAATCTCCGGTCACGTCCGCCCGCGTTTGCCAGAATTCCCTTGACAGTTTCCGACCATCGGTAAACAGTTAGGGCCGCCAAGGAGGCCGCAATGCCGCTTCGCCGCCCGGGGCGCGGGTCTCGCGCCCCTTTTGATTCCAGAAGTTATCTCCCATTCGATCTCTTTGCGGCCGTCACCGATGCCAGGGTGGACCGCCCCGATATCGTCCGGGAGGAGGCAGAGAAGCGGCAGCGCCGCAACCGCCTGACGGAGAACGGCCGCCTGGTGATCCTCGCCGCGGACCATCCGGCCCGGATGGTCGTCCACACGAAGGGGGACCCCCTGGGCCTCGCCAACCGGCACGACTATCTGGCCCGGATCGTCCGGGCCCTGACGGCCCCCGGGGTGGACGGGGTCATGGGCACCCCGGACATCCTGGAGGAGCTTCTCCTCCTGAGCCGGCTGGTGCGGGAGCGGGGCGGCCGGCCCTTCCTGGATTTCAAGCTCCTGGTGGGCTCCATGAACCGGGGCGGGTTGGCGGGGACGGTCTTCGAGCTGGAGGACCGCTTCACCGCCTACACGGTGGACCGGCTGGTGGCGCTCCGGCTGGATGGGGGCAAGCTCATGTTCCGCCTGGACCCCCGGGCACCCGAAGCGGGACGGACCCTCGGGTGGTGCGCCGAGGCGCTGCGAGATCTGGCGGCGCGGCGCCTGCCCGCCTTCCTCGAGCCCCTGATGGTGAAGCGGGAGCGGGGGCGCTACGTGGCCTCGCGCAACCCCGCGGATGTGGCGAAGGTGGTGAGCGTGGCCGCCGCCCTGGGGGACAGCAGCCTGGGGCTGTGGCTGAAGGTTCCCCCCACCCGGCAGTTTGTCCGCGTGGCGCAGGCCACGACCTGTCCCCTCCTGCTCCTGGGGGGCGAGGCGAGCGGGAACCCCATGGCGGTCCTCCGCGAGATCCACCAGGCGATGGAGGCGGGTTCGAACGTCCGGGGCGCCCTCATCGGGCGGAACGTGCTCCACCCCGGGAAGGAGGACCCCCGGGCGATGGCGGCGGCCGTGGCCGCCCTGGTCCACGATAAGGTGGCGCCGGCGAAGCTGGGCCCGGTCCTGGCGGCGGCGCGGGGCGTGGACCCGGTCCTGGCTCCGGGCTAAGCCCGCCGGGTCCTCGGGACCCCTCTTGACAGCCCCTCCAATCCCGACTAGAGTCCGATTCCCCGAACCAGCAAATTCCCCCGTCCGGTCCCCGGGAGGCAGGATGTCCCTGGATCGGGTGTCTGGACAGCCGTGGCGTGCCCTCGTTGGTCATGCGGATGGTCTGCGGGGTCGTTCGTGCGTCCGGGAGGCACGCGGGTGAGCCGCCGGTCATGCGGAGGCGAGCGTGTGGAGGAGGGTGAGTGATGGATGAGCGTTGGGCACTGTCGCGTCGGCAGTTTCTTCGGACCCTGGCCGCCTCTGGGGCGGTAGCGGCGACCGACCTCGCCTGGTGGGAGGAGCCGTTCCTCTCCCCGGGGAGGGCGTACGGTGCCAGCCCCGTCCGCTTCCAGTTCAGCGTGCCCGAGCCGAAGCGGACCGCGCTGGTGGAGTCCCTCGTCGAGCGGTTCAACAAGTCCCAGTCAGACGTCGAGGTGAAGGTCGAGTTCGTGCCGCAGGCCCAGGCGCGGCAGAAGCTTATCACCGCCATCACGGCCGGGACTCCCCCCGACTGCTGCCAGGTCTGGGACAACTGGGTGGGCGAGCTCGAGGGGATGGGGGCCGTCGAGGACCTCACCGGCCGGGTGAAGGACTGGAAGCACTACAAGGACACGCTCCCGATCGCCTGGCAGACCGTCACGGTGAAGGGACGGATCCTCTCCTTCCCGTGGGTCGTGACGAACGACTCCCTCTACTACCGGACGGACCGGCTGAAGGAGTACGGGCTCAAGGTGCCGAGCGAGGACTGGACCTGGGATGACTTCCTCGCGCTGGCCAAGGGATTCACCCGGGTGGACCGGAACCAGTACGGCTTCGGGATGCGCGGGCAGGGGACCTGGGCGGTCCTCTACGCCACCGAGTTCATGTACGGCAACGGCGCCCGGGTCCTGAAGGACGGGACGGTCGCGATCAACTCGAAGGAAGCCGTCGCGGGGCTCGAGTGGTACCTCGACCTCTTCCGGAAGCACAAGGTGACACCGCCGAGCATGCCGACCGACGGCTGGCGCCAGATCGTCGAGGGCTTTGGCCGGGGCGTGACCAACACGTACCTGCACAACTCCGGCTCCGCGGAGGAGCAGAAGGGCTTCGTCGGGCCTCAGAACTTCGCGACGATCCCGCTCCCGATCGGGCCCGCGAAGCAGCGCGCCTCCTTCTACTTCTCCGAGACCCTCACCCTGTTCAAGCAGGCGAAGAACAAGGAGGGGGCCTGGAAGTTCCTGACCTTCCTGATGGACGACGAGCCCAAGTTCATGTACTGCAAGACCCTGGGGCTGCTGCCGGCCCGGAAGTCCATCGCGGACCGGCCCGAGTTCTCCAAGGACCCCGCCCTCGCGGGCTTCGTCAAGTCGTTCCCCTTCTCCGTCGTGAGCCCGTACCTGGCCTATCCGGGCTGGGGGGGCAAGCTGGATTCCGAAGGGGTGCCGCTCTTCCAGCAGGCGATGGTCGGGAAGATCTCCGCGAAGGAGTGTCTCGACCGGTTCGCCGAGGTCCTGACGAAGAACATGGCCTAGGCCGCTCCGCGGCCCATCTTGCGCCAACTCGCCGGCCGGAGGGGGAGCCGGCCGGCCCCCTCCGGCCGCATTGCCGCCGGGACACGAGGAACGCGTGGCGTACCCCGAGGCCACCGTCGCGGCGCCGCTGGCCCGCCCGCTCATCTCCCGCCGTACCCGAGACGTCCTGACCGGTTACGCCTACCTGATCCCCGCGGCCGTGTGCCTCGGCGGCACCATCGCCTTCCCGATCCTCAAGGCAATCCACATGAGCCTCTACCGCCATGTGCTCTTCAGGCCGCAGGAGTACGGGTTCATCGGGCTCGGGAACTACGGGCGCCTGCTGCGCGACGAGGTCTTCTGGCTCACCCTCTGGAACTCCTTCATCTGGGTGGCCGGCTCAGTCTCCCTCCAGTTCCTCGGGGGGTTCGCCGCCGCCCTGCTCCTGCACCAGGCCTTCCGCGGCCGCGCCCTCGTCCGGACCGTCACCCTGCTGCCCTGGGTCATCCCCGGGGTCGTGGTGGCGCTGGTCTGGGAGTGGCTCTACCAGCCCAACTACGGGGTGATCAATGATCTCCTCCTGCGCCTGGGCCTGCTCACCGAGCGGGTGGCCTGGCTCTCGGACCCGGCCCTCGCCATGCCGGCGGTCATCGCGACCAACGTCTGGCGCGGCGTCCCCTTCTTCGCGATCATGCTGCTGGCGGGGCTCCAGGCGATCCCGGACGAACTGTACGAGGCGGCGCTGGTGGACGGGGCGAGCGTGCTGCACCGCTTCTGGCACATCACCCTGCCCCTCCTGCGCCCCATCATTGTCGTG
The DNA here is from genome assembly GCA_036000645.1 of Candidatus Methylomirabilis sp. Classification (NCBI taxonomy): domain Bacteria; phylum Methylomirabilota (SeqCode); class Methylomirabilia (SeqCode); order Methylomirabilales (SeqCode); family Methylomirabilaceae (SeqCode); genus Methylomirabilis (SeqCode); species Methylomirabilis sp. (SeqCode). Next base: position 4,920 of record DASYVA010000043.1, on the reverse strand, counting down.
GCGACCGCGACCCGCATCGTCTGGACCTTCAACTACGCCGACCTGATCTTCGTCATGACCAGCGGCGGCCCCGCCAACGCGACCCAGATCACCTCCACCTACACGCTCCTCCAGGCCTACTCCGACCTGGACTTCGGATACGCCGCGACCCTGTCGGTCGTGCTCCTCGTGATCATGCTGGTCTTCACCACTGCCTACCTCCGCGTGACCCGCGGGATCGAGAGTGTCGCATGAGCGGCCGGCGGTCGGGGGACCTGGCGGAGCGGCTCCTGGGGGGCCCCGTCCTGTGGGCCGGGCTCGCCCTCCTGGTGGCGTTCGCGCTCGGGCCGTTCCTCTGGGTCTTCCTCTCCTCGCTGAAGACCCGGCAGGAACTCTACGCGACCCCGCTCCAGTACCTGCCGCGCCAGCTCACGATTGGCAACTACGTCGATGCCTGGACCTCGAAACTGACCCCCTTCAGCCGCTTCTTTGCCAATAGCCTGTGGGTCTCGTCCGTGACGATGGTGGCCACGACCGCCATCTCGGTCCTGGCGGCGTACGCCCTCGCCCGGTTCGGGTTCGGCGGGCGGCGGGTCTTCCTCCTGCTCTTCCTGGCCACCCAGATGTTCCCCGCGGTGCTCCTCATCGCGCCGCTGCTCTCCCAGTGGCATGCCCTCGGCCTGCTCGACACCTACCAGGCGCTCATCTACTCGAACTTCTCCTTCACCGTCCCGTTCACGGTCTGGATGCTGGTCGGGTATTTCGACTCCATCCCGCGCGAGCTCGAGGAGAGCGCGATGATTGACGGCTGTGGGCGCTTCGGGGCGCTCTACCGGGTGATCCTCCCCCTGGCGGCGCCCGGGATCGCGGCCACGGCGATCTTTGCCTTCGTCTCCTCCTGGAGCGAGCTCCTCTTCGCCATCACGTTCACCTCCCAGACCGAGATGCGGACTCTGTCGGCCGGCCTGCTCTTCATGGTCGGCCAGTACGAGATCCAGTGGGGCCAGCTGTCGGCCGGCGTCATCATCAGCACCGTGCCGGTGGCGGTCCTGTTCGTTTTCCTGCAGCGGCACCTGATCCATGGGCTCACGGCCGGCGCCCTGAAGGGGTGAGAGGCGCCGCATGGCGTGGGCCACCCGACGGGGAACGGGGAGGAGGGGAACATGAGGCGGCGGAGGCTCTGGCGGAGCGGCGCGCTGGCCATCGCAGTGGCCGTCGGTGCACTCGGGGTCGGCGTGGGCGGGGGGGCCGCCCAGGCGCCGATCACCGTCTCGGTCATTGACGTGGCCGGGGACCTGTCGTCCGTCCGCGACATCATCGAGAACTACGCGAAGGCCAATCCGCAGAAGGTCAAAGGGGTCACCTACCAGCGGGCCCCGGCGCCGGAGCTGCCGGCCAAGATCAAGGCCCAGCAGGACGCCGGGCGTGTGGACATCAACCTCATCCTGACCGGCCAGGACGCGGGCTCCATCCTGGTCCAGCACGGCCAGCTCGTCAGGCTCTTCCCCCAGTACGACAGGCTGTTCCCGCGGGAGGAGCTGACCGACGCCGCGAAGGTCCTCCAGGACGAGGGGGAAGGGTACCTGCTCCCCTCGGTGGTCTCCAACGGGGGCCCGGTGTTCATCTACAATCCGAGCAAAGTCAAGCAGCCGCCCCGGACGGCCGAGGAGTTCAAGGCGTGGGTGAAGGCGAACCCCGGCAAGTTCATGTACGCGCGCCCGGCGAACTCTGGCCCGGGCCGCTCGGTCCTCGCCGGGCTGCCCTACATCCTTGGCGACAGGGACCCGAAGGACCCGATGAAGGGGTGGGACAAGACCTGGGCGTTCCTGAGGGAGGTCGGGGAGTTCGTCGAGTACTACCCCACGGGAACGGGTGTCACGCTCAAGGAGTTCGCCGAGGGGACGCGCTGGATCATCGCCGGGATCATGGAGTGGGACATGAAGCCCCGGGCGGAGGGGACGATCCCCCCCGACTCCAAGATCTTCGTCCTCCCGAACACCTCCTTCGTGATTGATGGGCACTACTGGGCGATCCCGAAGGGGATCTCGCCGGCGGAGCAGGAGGTGGTCCTCGACCTGATGAGGTTCATGCGGCGGCCGGAGCAGCAGGTCCTGACCTGGAAGGCCTTCATCGGGCCGTCCATCAAGGCCGCGACGCTCGACAAGGCCCCGTCCGACATCCAGAAGCTCGTCCGCGACCACTGGCGCCCCGAGTACACCGACATGGAGAAGAAGTACAAGGTCGTGCCCCAGTTGCCGGTCAAGCAACTCGTCGGCGCGATGGACCGGTGGGACAAGGAGGTCGGGGCCCAGCGGATCAAGAAGTTTTAGCGGAGGGAGCCCCCGCCGCGGGCCCGTCCCACATCCGGTCCGCAGCGGGCGGCTGCGCCTCCCCACAGAGCCGTCGCCGGTCATGCCCGAGCAGATCGCGAGCCTCCGCTTCCGTTTGACCAAGCGGTTCGGGGTGAAGACCGTCCTGGACGACTTTGCCCTCGAGGTCCGCGGGCGGGAGTTCGTGACCTTCCTCGGCCCCTCGGGGTGCGGCAAGTCCACCGCGCTCAACCTCCTGGCAGGGCTGATCCCGCCCAGCGTGGGAGAGATCTGGCTGGACGGGGCCCGCATTGACGGGCTGCCCCCGGAGCGGCGCGGCTTCGGCATGGTCTTCCAGAACTACGCCCTCTTCCCCCACCTCACGGTGTTTCAGAACATCGCCTTCGGCCTCGAGCTCCGGGGCTGGCCGCGCGAGCGGACCGCCACGCGCGTCGGGCAGATGCTGGGGCTGGTCCAGCTCCCGGGCTTCGAGGACCGCTACCCCGGCCAGCTCTCCGGGGGGCAGCAGCAGCGGGTGGCCATCGCGCGGGCGCTGGTGATCGAGCCTCGCCTCCTGTTGCTGGACGAGCCGCTCAGCAACCTGGACGCAAAGCTCCGCCTGGAGATGCGCACGGAGATCAAGCGGCTGCACGCGGATCTGGGACTGACCTCGATCTACGTGACCCACGATCAGGCCGAGGCCCTCTCCCTCTCGGACCGGGTCGTGGTGATGCGGGACGGCCGGGCCGTGCAGGCGGGGACCCCCGCCGAGATCCACGACCGGCCCCGGGACCTCTTCGTCGCCGACTTCATGGGGTACCGCAACTTCTTCCCGCTGACGGTGACCGGGGCGGAGGCGGACGGCACGGTGCTGGGCCGGGGCGGGCCGCTGATGCTGGCGGGCCGCGCGGCGGTGCCGCTTGCTCCAGGGGCCACCGGGGTCGCCGCCGTCCGGCCCGAGGACGTGACGGTCACCGGGGACCCGCCCGGCCCGAACGTGCTGCGGGGGCGGGTCCGGCTGATAGAGTACCTGGGACGGGAGTACGACCTCGAGGTGGTCCTGGAGTCGGGGCAAGCGGTCAAGGCCCGGGTCGCGGAGCCGGTGGCGGTGGGCACCACCGTCGGCCTCCGCCTGCCCGCCGAGCGGGTGGTCATCCTGCCGTCTGAGGACGGCGCGGGAGGTGGCGGGTGAGGGCGGAGACCCCGGCGGTAGCGACGCCTTTCGCGCAGGTCCGGCCGGTGTCGCGGCTGGACGGAGCCGGCCTCCCCCTGCTCCTTCCGTCGGTTCTGTACCTCCTCGTGATGTTCGTCTACCCCTTCTGCTACGGCGTCTTCCTCTCCCTCCGCCCCGCGAAGGGAGAGGGCGGGCTGTCGCTCGCCAACTACCTGGCTTTTTTCTTCGATCCTTGGCAGGCGCGGACGATCTGGGTCACCCTCTCCCTCGCCGTCCCGAACACCGTGCTCACCGTTGTGCTCGCCCTGGGCGTCGCCTACGTGATGCGGCGGGGGATCTGGCTCGAGCGCACCATCACCACGCTGCTCGTCTTCCCCATCGCCCTGGGGACAGTGCTGGTGGCCCAGGGGATCAACGGCTTCTACGGGCCGAAGGGGTGGCTGAACCAGGTCCTGGTGGCGGCCGGCCTCCCGGAGCCCCTCCGGCTCACCCACAACTACACGGGCGTGATGATCGCCCTGTTCGTCCAGCATTTCCCATTCTGCTTTCTGCTGCTGCTGGGGTACATCTCGGGCATCGACCCGGCAATCGAGCACGCGGCGCGCGTGCTGGGCGCCCGCCCCTGGGACGTCTTCCGGCGGGTCCTGTGGCCCCTCATTGCGCCGGGGGCGGCGATCGCCTTCGCCCTGGTCTTCGTCATGAACTTCGGGGTCTTCCCCTCCGCGGTCCTCGTCGGCCAACCGGCCGGCGCGACGCGGACGATCGCGATTGCCGCCTACCAGCAGGCCTTCGAGCACTACGATATGTCCATGGCCTCGGCCATCGCCGTGGTGATGGGCGTCTGCCAGCTCGTGGGGCTGCTGATCGTCCTGCTCCTCCGGGGGCGGCTGGCGGCGACGGGGGTGGCGACCATGGGGGCGGGGAAGCGCTGATGCGGGGGCAAGCCTGGCGGCTGGGGGTCTTCCTCTTCGTCATCGGGTTCGTCCTGAACCTGGTGGGCATCGTCGGCCACGTCGCGGTCTCCTCGGTCGCCAAGCGCTGGTTCACCACCCCGTTCCCGCCGGCCTGGACGACCGACTGGTACGCCTACGCCTGGCGCGAGTTCCAGCTGCCCCAGGTGCTGGTGGTCACGGTGACGGTCGCGCTCACCGTGACCGCCCTGGCCCTCGTCCTCGGCTTTCCCGCGGCGTACCTGTTGGCCCGGCACGACCTGCGGGCGAAGCCGGCCCTGCTGCTGCTCTACTTCCTGCCGCTCCTCGTGCCCCAGATGACCTACGGCATCCCGCTGGCCACCACGCTCTATCGCTATCGGATCGGCGGCACGATCTACGGGGTGATCCTCGCCAACCTGGTCCCCATGCTGCCGCTCGCGATCTTCGTGCTGTTGCCGTTCTTCGAGCAGATCAGCGTGAGCCTGGAGTGGGCGGCCCGCGTGCACGGGGCCAGCCGGCTCCAGGT
>DASYVA010000042.1 GCA_036000645.1 Candidatus Methylomirabilis sp. | reverse complement strand
GAATCTCACGGGGGTCGATGGCCTATCCGGGCTGCCGCTCTCCCGGCGCGCCTTTTTGGGCGTACTGGGTCAGGCTGGCCTGGCGGGGTTGGCCTTCTCTGCCGGGGAAGCGTCCCTGCTCGCCCGCCCGGCGCGGGCCGGTCAGGCTGGGGCGGGGAGCCGGATCCGGGAGATCCAGCTCATCGCGCGCGAGGTGGAGTGGGAGCTGGCTCCGGACAAGGTCATCAAAGCCTGGACCTACAATCGCCGGGTCCCCGGCCCGGAGATCCGGCTCCGGGAGGGCGAGCGGGTGCGAATCGTCCTGAAGAACGACCTGCCCGAGCCGACCACGATCCACTGGCACGGGGTGGATGTCCCGAACCCGATGGACGGGGTGCCCGGGGTGACCCAGGCGCCGGTGAAGCCGGGCGAGACCTTTATCTACGAGTTCGAGGCCCGGCCGGCCGGGACGCGCTGGTACCATACCCACACCGAAGAGCACAGGCAGCTCGACCTGGGCCTCTATGCCCCCCTGATCATCGAGCCGGCGAATGGGGACCCCTTCCCATCCGATCGGGAATACACCCTCGTCCTCGACGACTGGGCCACGGGGACCGGCCGGCCGCTCCCGAGCACCCGCGAGGGGACCGCCGGGGCCCGGGGGAGCACGGGTGGAATGATGGGCGGCGGCATGGGCCGGATGATGAAAGGCATGATGGGGGGCCAGGGCATGGGGGGGATGATGGGCGGCGGCCAGCACCCTGCCTACGACGTGATGACCATCAACGGCAAGGCGTTTCCGGCGACCGACCCGCTCCGGGTCCGCAAGGGCGAGCGGGTCCGCCTGCGCCTCATCAATGCCAGTGCCGACCACACCCACGTCATCCGGCTGGCCGGCCATCGGCTTCAGGTGACGCATACCGACGGCAACCCGCTCGTGGAGCCCGTGGCTGTGGACGCGGTACCGATCGCCCCCAGCGAGCGCTACGACGTGCTCTTCGTGGCCGACCGCCCCGGGGCCTGGTTCCTGTACTGCGCCGAGCCCGGCCACCCGGGTGCCGGGGAGCAGGTCACCGTCCTGTACGAGGGGCACGAGGGCAGAACTCCCGACCCCCCCGCTGAGCGGCCTAGGGACCTGAACCTCTGGCGGTACGGCCTGGGGCGCGGCCGCGACGTGCTGCACGCTCCCTCGGGGCGCGAGCGGACGTTCGAACTGACCCTCAGTGGCGGGATGATGGGTTCCGACGCCTGGACGATCAACGGGAAGCAGTATCCCCGCACGGACCCGTTACGAGTGCGCCGGGGTGACCTGGTCCGGGTCCGGTTCTCCAACATGAGCATGGAGGCTCATCCCATGCACCTGCACGGCCAGTCCTTCAAGGTCCTGGCCGTGAACGGGCGGCGCCTCCGGCAGCCGATCGTGAAAGACTCCGTGGACGTCGACGCGCACATGGGTTCCGTGGACATCGAGTTCACCGCCTACAATCCCGGCGACTGGTTCTTCCATTGCCACAAGCCGATGCACATGGAAGGCGGCATGATCACGCTGGCCAAGATTGCTTGAGACCTGACATGATCACGGCAAAGCCATCTACCGGTTCCTTACGTTAGGATGGCCTATGGTTGGGTGGCTCAGGCTCGCGAGAGGGGCGGCAGGCGTTCTCATCGTTGGGCTGGCCGGGCTCCTGGGGACAGCCCTCTGGACCTGGCAGGGAGCGCGGCCACGACAAGGGACGAGCGAGGAAAGGCCGCTCGAAGGGCTGAAGGTCTTCGGGGCGGTCCCGGATTTCTCGCTGGTCGAGCGGAGCGGCAAGCGCATCGTCCTGGCCGACCTCCGGGGGAAGGTCTGGATCGCCAACTTCATCTACACCCATTGCCCCGACACGTGTCCCCTGCAGACCGCCCAGATGGCCCTGCTGCAGAAGGAGCTCGCGGCCGAACGGAACTTCCGGCTGGTCTCCATCAGCGTCGATCCGGAACGCGACACCCCGGCGGTCTTGTCCGAATACGCGGAGCGCTTCGGGGCTGACCCGGACCGGTGGCTGTTCCTGACGGGGGAAAAGAGGACGATCTACCGCCTCGCCCTAGAGGGCTTCCGGCTCAGCGTCGTCGATCCGGAGGAAGGGGTACAGGGCCGGCTTTTCGGGCCGGCGCCTGCCCTGGCGGATCTTGGGCAGGTGGGCAAGACGTTCATCCATAGCTCCCGATTCGTCCTGATGGATCGCAGGGCCCGGATCCGCGGGTACTACCAATTTAACGACGTTGAGGCCATGGGGCGCCTTGTCAAAGACGTAACGACCCTGCTCCGGGAACACTGACCATTCACCCCGTCCTGAATTACCAGGAGACATCATGCTGCCGCGAATCCTGTCCGCTCTCGCCGTTGCCCTGATGGTGCTACCAGCCGAGCACCCGGGCCTGGCAACCGCAGCCCCCGCAGGAACCACACAGTTCCACCACATCCACGGGCTCGCCGTGGACCCCAAGGACCCCGACGTCCTCTTCGTCGCGACCCACGGGGGGCTGCTGCGTGTGATCCAGGATCGCCAGTGGGAATGGGTGGGAGAGGCGCGCCACGACTATATGGGCTTCACGCACCACCCCCGGACGGAGGGCACCGTCTTTGTCAGCGGCCACCCGCACGGTGGGAGCTTGCCGAACCCCATGGGCGTCCTCATCAGCCTAGATGGCGGCCAGACCTGGCGGCCGCTGGCCCTGCAGGGCCAGGTGGACTTCCATGCGATGACGATCAGCGCGGACGGCGAGACCCTGTACGGATGGAACGTGATGCGCTCACCGGGCTTGTATCGTGTCTCGGCGAAGGACGGGGCCTGGAAGCGACTGGATGCCGCCGGCCTGCGGGATGTCTTCGGCCTGGCCGGCCATCCGAAGGAATCGGGGACCCTCCTGGCGGCGACGCGGGCCGGTCTGCTGGTGAGCCGCGACGGGGGAAGCACGTGGGCATCGGCGAGCGAGCAACTCGAGGGACTTTCCGTGACGGCCGTCGCCTATTCCCCGACCGATCCTAGACGCCTCTACGCCTACGCCGTGCGGAAGGACCGGGGGTTCATCACGAGCGGGGATGGCGGCAAGACGTGGAGGGCAACCGGTCTGTTCCTCGGGACGGAGGATGCGATCGCCGTCCTCGCACCGTCCCCCCATGGGGAACAGACAATCTACATGGCGACGTTCACTGCAGACCTTCTGAAGTCCGCCGACGGGGGTCAGACCTGGAAGGCCCTCGCCCGGAAGGGAAAGCCGGTCCCCCCCTCCTGAGCGGTGCCTGGCCGGCGAAAGTCAGGTCGCGGCCGCGCCGAGTGCCGCGTCCAGCAGCTCGAGGGCGATCCCGATCTCGCGCTCCGTCACGTCCAGGGGCGGGAGGAACCGGATGGCCTTGACGCCGCACCCCAGGGTGACGAGGCCCCGCGCAAGGGCCGCGCGCACCGCGGCCCCCCGCCGCTCCCGGGTGTCCAGCTCGATCGCGGCCATGAGGCCGAGGCCACGGCTCTCCACGACGTGCCGGTGGCGTCCGGCGAGATCGCGCAGTCCGGCCAGGAGCCGCTCCCCCATCCGGGTCGCGTTCTGCAGGAGCCCCTCGCGCTCGATCACTGCAATCGTCCTGTAGCCGACGGCGGTGCTGAGGGCGTTGCCCTCGGCCCACGTCCCACCGAGCCGCCCCGCCTCCGCCGGGAAGAGATCCGCTCGCCCGACCGTGGCCGCGACCCGGAGCGCTTTGCCCGCGGTGATGAGGTCCGGCGTCACGCCGAAGTGCTCGATCGCCCACCAGCGCCCGGTCCGCCCCATCCCCGACTGCACCTCATCGGCGATGAGGGGGATGCCGTGCTGCCGCGCGAGGCGCGCGACCTCCTGCAGAAACGCCTTGCGGGGCACGCGGTACCCGCCTTCCCCCTGGACCGGCTCGAAAATGATAAACGCCACCTCCTCCGGCCGGACGATGCCGGATTCGGGAGCGAGGAGGCGGGCGAGACGGCTCGTCCCGTCGGCCTCCTCCCAGCCGCAACGGCATGCCGCGGCGCAGGTGCAGAAGGGGAGGCTCAGGACCTGCGGAATCTGGGGAAAGTAGGCGCGATGGGCCGCCTTGCTCCGGTTGAGCGAGAGGGCGCCCAGCGTCCGCCCATGGAACGCCCCGTCGAAGGTGATGCCGTACCGCGCGGCGGGCCGCGCCGCGTAGCAGCACTTGATCGCGTTCTCGACCGCCTCCGTCCCCGAGTTCGAGAGGAAGACGCGGCCGAAGTTGAACGGGGCCGTGAGCTCCAGGAGCTTGTGCTGCAGGTGCGCGGGGGTGGGAAACGCAGCCCGCTCCGGGTCCGGGCCCGCCGCGCCGATGAAGTCGGTCCCGGCGTAGCGGTCCGGGTCCACGGCGGCGCAGCGGGCGGCCTCCTCGAGCAGGGCGGGGTGGTTGTAGCCGAGGGCGGCCGTCCCGATATGCGACGCGAAGTCCAGGAGGACGTTCCCGTCGGCGTCGGTGCAGAAGGGCCCGATCGCGGGCGCCGTCCGATCCCAGATGAAGCCCTCCACGTAGGTGGCGGGGGCGGCGGCGGCGAGGTGATAGGCGGCCCAGCGTTTCGCCCGCGGCCCGGGGGGCTGGACCTTCACCTGGACCGCCACGGTCGCCCGGTTCATCCCTCCCTCCGCTCGGCCGCAGCCCGGAGCCGATTCGCAAGCCGCGTGTGCCGGCCCTCCGGCGGCGCCGTCTTCACCGCGATGGCCAGCGCCCGCCGGCTCCCGGCCAGCACATCCAGCCGCCGCCCACGGGTGATGGCGGTGTAGAGCAGGTTGCGGCGCAGCATGATGAAGTGCTGGGTGTGCAGCGGCAGCAGGACCGCGGGGTACTCGCTCCCCTGCGCCTTGTGAACAGTGACGGCGTACGCCAGGGTCAGCTCGTCCAGGTCTGACGCGTCGTAGGAGACCTCCCGTTCCTCGAACCGGACGGTGAGCGCCCCCTCTTCCGGCTCCACGCGCACGATCCGCCCGATGTCCCCGTTGAAGACCTCCGTCTCGTAGTTGTTCCGGAGCTGCATCAC